>JAEXBL010000447.1 GCA_023394015.1 Pseudomonadota bacterium
CTTGAGCAGCGCCGGCAGCAGGCGGTTTGTCAGCGCCTCCACCGCCGCCACGTGCATGGCGGTGGGAAACACGTCGTTGCTGGACTGGCTCTTGTTCACGTCGTCGTTCGGGTGCACCAGCCGGCCCTCGCCCCGCTCGCCGCCCAGCAGTTCGCTGGCGCGGTTGGCGATGACCTCGTTGAGGTTCATGTTGGTTTGCGTGCCCGAGCCGGGCTGCCACACCACCAGCGGAAACTCGTCGGCGGGCCGGCCCGCCAGCACCTCGTCGGCCGCGGCGACGATGGCGCCGGCCTTGGCCTCGTCCAGCAGGCCCAGCCGCTGATTCACCACCGCGGCGGCGCGCTTGACCAGCGCCAGCGCGTGGATCAGCTCGCGCGGCTGGCGCTCGCCGGAGATGTCGAAGTTCTGCAGCGAGCGCTGCGTCTGCGCGCCCCACAGCCGGTCGGCCGGCACGGCGATGGGGCCGAAGGTGTCGCGCTCCAGGCGCGTGGGGGTGTCAGCGTCGGGCATGGGGTGGCCTGTCAAAATGGCGGGTTGAGGCAACGGTAGCAGAGCCCCCATGACCCTGGCGCTACCACCGTATTTCAAGACAAAGGACCCACGCATGACCGCCATCCAGCAAGACGACTTGATCGAGTCCATCGCCGCCGCGCTGCAATACATCAGCTACTACCACCCGGCCGACTACATCCAGCACCTGGCGCGCGCCTGGGAGCGCGAGCAGTCGCCGGCCGCCAAGGACGCGATGGCACAGATCCTCACCAACAGCAAAATGAGCGCCACCGGCCACCGCCCCATCTGCCAGGACACCGGCATCGTCAACGTGTTCCTGAAAGTGGGCATGGACGTGCGCTGGGAAGGCTTCACCGGCAGCCTGGATGACGCCATCAACGAAGGCGTGCGCCGCGGCTACAACCTGTCTGACAACAAGCTGCGCGCCTCCGTGGTGGCCGACCCGCAGTTCGAGCGCAAGAACACCAGGGACAACACGCCCGCCGTGATCTTCACCGAGATCGTGCCCGGCAACACGGTCGACGTGACCGTGGCCGCCAAGGGCGGCGGCAGCGAGAACAAGAGCAAGATGGCGATGCTCAACCCCAGCGACAACCTGGTCGACTGGGTGCTGAAAACCGTGCCGACCATGGGCGCCGGCTGGTGTCCGCCCGGCATGCTGGGCATCGGCATCGGCGGCACGGCCGAGAAGGCCGTGCTGCTGGCCAAGCAGTCGCTGATGGAAGATCTGGACATGTACGAGCTGCAGGCCAGGGCGGCCCGGGGAGAGAAGCTGACGCAGGTCGAGGAGCTCCGGCTGGAGCTGTACGAGAAGGTCAACGCGCTCGGCATCGGGGCGCAGGGCCTGGGCGGCCTGACCACGGTGCTGGACGTGAAGATCGCCATGTACCCCACGCACGCGGCCAGCAAGCCCGTGGCCATGATCCCCAACTGCGCCGCCACGCGGCACGCGCATTTCGTGCTCGACGGCAGCGGCCCGGTGTACCTGGAAGCGCCCTCGCTCGATTTGTGGCCCAAGGTGGACTGGACGCCCGACACCGAGAAAAGCCAGCGCGTGGACCTGAACACGCTGACCAAGGAACAGGTCGCGGCGTGGAAGCCCGGCCAGACCCTGCTGCTGAACGGCAAGATGCTCACCGGCCGCGACGCCGCGCACAAGCGCATCCAGGACATGCTGGCCAAGGGCGAGAAGCTGCCGGTGGACTTCACCAACCGTGTCATCTACTACGTCGGCCCGGTCGATCCGGTGGCCGGCGAGGCCGTCGGCCCCGCCGGCCCCACCACCGCCACGCGCATGGACAAGTTCACCGAGATGATGCTGGCCCAGACGGGCCTGATCGCCATGATCGGCAAGGCCGAGCGCGGCCCGGTCGCCATCGAGGCGATCAAGAAACACCAGAGCGCCTACCTGATGGCCGTGGGCGGCGCGGCCTACCTGGTCAGCAAGGCCATCAAGACGGCCAGGGTGGTCGGCTTCGAGGACCTGGGCATGGAGGCCATCTACGAGTTCGACGTGGTCGACATGCCCGTCACCGTGGCGGTGGACGCCGGCGGCACCAGCGCCCACGTCACCGGCCCGGCGGAGTGGGAAAAACGCATCGCCAGCGGCGAATTCAAGGGCATCGCCGTCACCGCCGATTGACCTCGGCGTCCGCCCCCGGCGCGCCCATCGGCGTGTTCGACAGCGGCATCGGCGGCCTGTCGGTGCTGCGCGCGCTGCGGGCGGCGTTGCCGCACGAGCATTTCGTCTACTGCGCCGACAGCGCCCATGCGCCGTATGGCGAGCGCGGCGACGAGCACGTGCTGGCGCGCTCGCGCGCCGTGCTGGCCGCGCTGTGGCAGGCGCACCGCATCAAGGCCCTGGTGATCGCCTGCAACACCGCCACCGCGGTGGCGGCCCGGGCGCTGCGCGACGAGCACCCGCGGCGCCTGATCATCGGCATCGAGCCGGCGCTGAAGCCCGCGCTGGCCCTCACGCGCACCGGCCGCATCGGCGTGCTGGCCACGCGCGGCACGCTGGCCAGCGCCAAGTTCCGCACACTGCGTGATGGCCTGTCGGCCCAGGCCGAGTTCGTGCTGCAGCCTTGCGACGGGCTGGCGGATGCCATCGAAAAGGAAGCTGCCGGCGCCGATCCCGCGATCACCCAGGCCCTGATCGGTCGATATCTGGCGGCGCTGGGCCCGCTCGGCCCCGAGCCCGGCGCCATCGACACCCTGGTGCTGGGCTGCACGCACTACCCGCTGGCGCGCGAACACTTCGTCGCCAGCCTGGCCGGCCGCGCCGTCACTCTGATCGACCCGGCAGAGGCCGTGGCCCGGCACACGCGCACCCTGCTGCAGGCCGCCGGACTGCTGCGCACGGGCGGCGCCGCCGAATCGAATGCCCTGGTGCTGTGCGCCTCGGGTCCCGAGGCCGCGCTGCACGCGGCGGCGCGGCACTGGCTGGCCGGTCACCGTGATTCATCACACTGACTGCGTCCCAGATAAAAAAAGCCGCAGCGCCCGTTGAACGGATGCTGCGGCTTTTTCCTTGAAGCAGCCTGCGCTGTATCGGCGTCACCGCCACATTCGGTGTGTCAGTGCAGGTGCCGCGGGCGCCGGCCGCCGCCGTGGCCCGATGCGCCGCTGCCCGGCCCGCGCGGGGGCTTGCCCAGCTCCAGCGAGCTGGTGAGCGCCGAATAGCGGCCCTGGAACAGCTTGTCGATCTCGCCCACCACGCCGCCCAGCTCGGCGCCGTCGAAGTGGCGCTCCATCAGCGCCACCACGTCCTCGACCAGCAGGTCGCGCTGCGCCTGCATGATGGCCTCGGGCGTGGGCCCCACGAACAGCAGCACCAAGTCGTCGCGCGCCTCGCGGCCCTCGTCTTCGTCCTCTTCGTCGTAGTCGGCGTCGTAGAAGGTCACCTCGATCTGCGAGCCGGCGGCCGACAGCTCGTTGAGGTTCATGCACAGGTCGTCGAGCTGGTGGCGGAAGTCGTCCTCGCCCTGCAGCGTCCAGCACATCTGCAGCAGTTGCTGGTGCGGGTCGAAGCGGATGCCGGGCTCGTCCTCGTACAGGCTGGCCGCGCCATCGGCCAGCGAGCGGGCGCCGGCGTACTTCCACAGGGGTTTGAGGGCGTCCTGCAGGGCGTCGAAGCCCACGTCCGGACGAAGTTTCACGTCGCCATGCACGTGAATCTCGAAGGGTGCGTCGTCGCGATTCATGGCGTTGTCCTGTCGTCAGCGTGTGGTACCCCGGGCCGGGCTCGAACCGGCACGCTCCTTTTCAGGAAAGCGGCGGATTTTAAGTCCGCTGTGTCTACCCATTTCACCACCGGGGCCAAACGCGTATTGTCGCAGGCTCGGCCGCTTGGTGCCGGCCTCAAAGAGGCAAGGATGAGAAAGGGAGCCGGGGGAAAGTGGAGGCGCGTGGCGGAGTCGAACCGCCCTAGACGGATTTGCAATCCGTTGCATAACCGCTTTGCTAACGCGCCGCAGGGGATACAAAAAAAGGAAGCCAAGCTTCCTTTTCTTGCTGCCGCCGGCTTGGTGACCGGCTGCGAATGTGGAGCGGGAAACGAGGCTCGAACTCGCGACCTCAACCTTGGCAAGGTTGCGCTCTACCAACTGAGCTATTCCCGCGTTGCAAGCCTTGCATTATAGCCTGGATTTCGGCACTTTGGAAGCCCTCGAAAAATATTTCGATCTCCCCTTCGCAAGGCCCGTTTTTTCAGTGCTTCACGGCGGCGCCCCGGCTGGACTTCTTGGCGGCGGCCACCGGCGCCGCGGCGGCCTCGGGCGGCGTCACGGCGTCGTCGTCGGTCAGCGGCACGGGCTGGCGCTCCAGCGCCACCTCCAGCACCTTGTCGATCCACTTCACGGGGACGATCTTCAGCCCTTCCTTCACGTTGGCCGGGATCTCCTGCAGGTCCTTCACGTTCTCCTCGGGGATGAGCACGGTCTTGATGCCGCCGCGCAGCGCGGCCAGCAGCTTTTCCTTCAGGCCGCCGATGGCCGTGACTTCGCCGCGCAGCGTGATCTCGCCGGTCATCGCCACCTCGCCGCGCACCGGGATGCCGGTCAGCGCCGAGACGATGGCGGTGGTCATGGCGATGCCGGCGCTGGGGCCGTCCTTGGGCGTGGCGCCGTCGGGCACGTGGATGTGGATGTCCTTCTTCTCGAACACCTCGTCCTTGATGCCCAGCCCACGCGCCCGCGAACGCACCACGGTGCGCGCGGCCTCCACCGACTCCTTCATCACGTCGCCGAGTTGCCCCGTGCGCTGCACGTTGCCCTTGCCGGGCATGGTGGCGGCCTCGATGGTGAGCAGGTCGCCGCCGACCTCGGTCCAGGCCAGGCCGACCACCTGGCCGATCTGGTTCTGCTGCTCGGCACGGCCGTAGGTGAACTTGCGCACGCCCAGGTAGTCGTTGAGGTTCTCGGGCGTCACCTTCACCTGCGGCTTCATCTGCCCCAGCTGCAGCGCCTTCACCACCTTGCGGCAGATCTTGGACAGCTCGCGCTCCAGCGAGCGCACGCCGGCCTCGCGCGTGTAGTAGCGCACGATGTCGCGCACGGCGTCCTCGGAGATCGACAGCTCCTCGTCCTTGACGCCGTTGTTCTTCATCTGCTTGGGCAGCAGGTACTTGATGGCGATGTTGGTCTTCTCGTCCTCGGTGTAGCCCGACAGGCGGATCACCTCCATGCGGTCCAGCAGCGCCGGCGGCATGTTCATGGAGTTGCTGGTGGCCACGAACATGACGTCGCTCAGGTCGAAATCCACCTCGACGTAGTGGTCGCTGAAGGTGTGGTTCTGCTCCGGGTCCAGCACTTCCAGCAGCGCGCTCGACGGATCGCCGCGGAAGTCCATGCCCAGCTTGTCGATTTCGTCCAGCAGAAACAGCGGGTTGCGCGTGCCGACCTTGTTCAGGCTTTGCAGCACCTTGCCCGGCATGGCGCCGATGTAGGTGCGGCGGTGGCCGCGGATCTCGGCCTCGTCGCGCATGCCGCCCAGCGCCATGCGCACGTACTTGCGGCCCGTGGCCTTGGCCACCGACTGGCCGAGCGAGGTCTTGCCCACGCCGGGCGGGCCGACCAGGCACAGGATCGGCGCCTTGACCTTGTCCACGCGCTGCTGCACCGCCAGGTATTCGAGGATGCGGTCCTTGACCTTCTCCAGGCCGTAGTGATCCTCGTTCAGCACCTCTTCGGCATAGGCCAGGTCGTGCTTGATCTTGGTCTTCTTGCTCCAGGGCAGGCCCACCAGCGCGTCGATGTAGTTGCGCACCACGGTGGCCTCGGCCGACATGGGCGACATCAGCTTCAGCTTCTTCAGCTCGCCATCGGCCTTCTTGCGCGCCTCCTTGGGCATGCGGGCGGCCTTGATCTTGCGCTCGATCTCCTCGATGTCGGCGCCCTCCTCGCCTTCGCCGAGTTCCTTCTGGATTGCCTTGACCTGCTCGTTCAGGTAGAAGTCGCGCTGGTTCTTCTCCATCTGGCGCTTCACGCGGCCACGGATCTTCTTGTCGACGTTGAGGATGTCGACCTCGCGCTCGAGCTGCTCGAACAGGTTTTCCAGCCGCTCCTTCACGCTGGCCAGATCCAGCACGAGCTGCTTGTTCTCCAGCTTGAGCGGCAGGTGCGCGGCGATGGTGTCGGCCAGGCGGCCGGGCTCGTCGATGCTGGCGATCGAGGTCAGGATCTCGGGCGGGATCTTC
>JAEXBL010000455.1 GCA_023394015.1 Pseudomonadota bacterium
TTCCACGCCCGCGGGCCGGTGGGCATCGAGGGGCTGACCTCGCTGAAGTGGGTGGTGCTGGGAGAGGGAGAGGTTCGGCGTTGAGCGTTCGGCGTTCAGCGTGAAATACCAGAACTCGCCAGCGCCGCCTTTCTGATCCCGCTCAACGCTCAACGCTCAACGCTCAACGCTCAACGCTCAACGCTCAACGCTCAACGCTCAACGCTCAACGCTCAACGCTCAACCTTCCCACTTCATGGTCCCTCACCTCGTCACCGCGCTCGCCGGCCCCATCAACGAGCTGGAGCAGCGCATCCTCGACGCCACGCCGGTGATCGAGCGCTGGTTCCGCCTGGAGTGGATGGAGCATACGCCGCCGCTGTACGCCTCGGTGGACATCCGCAACGCCGGCTTCAAGCTGGCGCCGGTGGACACCAGCCTCTACCCCGACGGCTGGCACAACCTGTCGGCCGACGTGCTGCCGCTGGCCGTGCAGGCAGCGCAGGCGGCGATCGAGAAGATCTGCCCCGAGGCGCGCAACCTGCTCATCGTGCCCGAGAACGGCAAGCCCGGCAGCTTCTACCTGGCCAGCCTGGCGCGGCTGCAGGAGATCTTCCGCATGGCGGGGCTGAACGTGCGCTGCGGCTCCATCGACCCGGCCGTCAAGCGCACCACGGCGATCCCACTGCCCGATGGCGAGAAGCTGACGCTGGAGCCGGTGCAGCGCACGCGCTACCGCCTGGGCGTCAAGCACTTCGACCCCTGCACCATCCTGCTCAACAACGACCTCTCGGCCGGCGCCCCGGGCATTCTGGAAGACCTGCACGAGCAGTACCTGCTGCCGCCGCTGCAGGCCGGCTGGAGCGTGCGGCGCAAGAGCCGCCACTTCCAGTGCTATGAAGAAGTGAGCAAGCGCTTCGGCAAGCTGCTCGGCATCGACCCCTGGCTGATCAACCCGATGTTCGCCAGCTGCGGCGAGATCGACGTGCACGAGCCCAGCGGTGGCGACTGCCTGCGCAGCAACGTCGATGCCCTGCTGGCCAAGGTGCGGCGCAAGTACAAGGAATACGGCATCAGTGAAAAGCCCTTCGTCGTCGTCAAGGCCGACCAGGGCACGCGCGGCGCCGGACTGATGACCGTGCGCGACGCCAAGGAACTGGATGCGCTGCTGAAAAAACCCCGCGCCAAGGGCGCGCCGCTGGTGCCCAGGGGCGAGGTCATCATCCAGGAAGGCGTGCTGACGCACGAGCGCATTCACGACGCCGTGGCCGAGCCGGTGGTCTACATGATCGACCGCTACGTGGTGGGCGGCTTCTACCGCGTGCACGCCGAGCGCGGCGAGGACGAGAACCTGAACGCGCCCGGCGCCCGTTTCGTGCCGCTGGCCTTCTCGGCCAGCGCGCAACTGCCCAAGCCCGGCATCAAGGCCGGCGCCAGTGCGCCCAACCGCTTCTACATGTATGGCGTGATCGCCCGCCTGGCCCTGGTGGCCGCCAGCTACGAGCTGGAAGCCACCGACCCCGAGCTGCAGGCCATGCTGGCCTGATGCAGGGCGCCGCAAGCCATCAATCAGGCCGCATCGATGGGGCCTGAGCCCACGCCTGCAGCCGCTGCTGCAGGCGTGCTGCCCGGCAGCGCCGCGCCATTTGTGCAACAGTACGGCCGCACCGTCATTGCCAACGCCCCATGAAACTGCTTTTCGTCGCCGACCCCATCGAATCCTTCAAGACCTACAAGGACACCACCTACACCATGATGCGCGAGGCCCAGCGGCGCGGCCACGCCATCACGGTGTGCGAGCCGCGCCACCTGCGCTGGCAAAGCGGGCAAAAAGTGCAGGCGCAGGTGCGCGACATTCGCCTCACCGGCGACGAGCAGGCCTGGTTCACCGACAGCGGCACGCGCGACGTCGCCCTGGCCAGCTTCGACGCCGTGCTGATGCGCAAGGACCCGCCCTTCGACGCCGAGTTCATCTACGCCACCCACCTGCTGGAGCAGGCCGAGCGCGAAGGCGCGCGCGTCATCAACCGCCCCCAGGCGCTGCGCAACCATCCCGAGAAGCTGGCGGTGATGGAGTTCCCGCAGTTCGTCGGCCCGACGCTCGTTACCCGCTCGGCCGACGACGTGAAGCGCTTTCACGCCGAGCACGGCGAGATCGTGCTCAAACCCCTCGATGGCTTGGGCGGCATGGGCATCTTCCGCGGCGGCCCGGACGGGCTGAACCTGGGCTCGATCACCGAGACGCTGAACCACCACGGCGCCACCACCTTCATGGTGCAGAAGTTCCTGCCCGAGATCGTGGCCGGCGACAAGCGCATCATCCTCATCGACGGCGAGCCCGCGCCCTACGTGCTGGCGCGCATTCCGCAGGGCAGCGAAGTGCGCGGCAACCTGGCCGCCGGCGGCAAGGGCGTGGCCCAGCCCCTGACCGACGAGGACCGCGCCACCGCCCGCGCCATCGGCCAGGTGCTGGCGCCGCGCGGCCTGCTGCTGATCGGGCTGGACATCATCGGCACCAAGGTCACCGAGATTAACGTCACCAGCCCCACCGGCTTTCGTGAGATACACGACCAGACCGGCTGCGACGTGGCGGCGCTGTTCGTGGATGCGGTGGAGCGGGCGGTGGGGCGGGCGTAACCGTCCGCGCTGTTCGATAGCTCAGCAGCAGTTTCTTGGCGCAACCCCTCCTCCAAGCTAGCGCACGGCCCTCCTTCATGCCCTCATCCACGTTCACTTACGGCCTGCCCTCTGCCAGCCCAAGCCACGCTGTCAGGGAGCAGCACATCGAATACGGCTTCATTGGCAAGCTCCAGAGCCTGAAATACGAATACCGCGACG
The DNA here is from genome assembly GCA_023394015.1 of Pseudomonadota bacterium. Classification (GTDB taxonomy): domain Bacteria; phylum Pseudomonadota; class Gammaproteobacteria; order Burkholderiales; family Burkholderiaceae_C; genus Ottowia. The sequence goes on from JAEXBL010000455.1 coordinate 2,818, forward strand.
ACATCCGCGATCGCGACACGATGGAAAGCAACTTCCGCCAGAAGTTCGAGGCCCTCAACCGTGTCCATCTGACCGATGCCGAGTTCGCCCGGCTGCTGGATGAAATCGTCACCCCCGACGTCTTCACCGCAGCCAAGACGCTGCGCGGCATCAACGCCTTCACCCGCGACGACGGCACGCCGCTGAACTACACGCTGGTCAACATCAAGGACTGGTGCAAGAACCACTTCGAGGTGGTGCGCCAGTTGCGCATCAACACCCACAGCAGCCACCACTGCTACGACGTTCTCATCCTCATCAACGGCGTGCCCTGCGTGCAGATCGAGCTGAAAACCCTGGGCGTGAACCCGCGGCGCGCCATGGAGCAGATCGTCGAATACAAGCAGGATCGCGGCAACGGCTACGCCAGCACGCTGATGTGCTTCATGCAGTTGTTCATCGTCAGCAACCGCGACCGCACCTACTACTTTGCCAACAACAACGCCCGCCACTTCGCCTTCAACGCCGACGAGCGTTTTCTGCCCATCTATGAATTCGCGGACGAATCCAACCGCAAGATCACCCAGCTTGACGAGTTCGCCGAGCACTTTTTAAAGAAGTGCGCTCTGGGGCGCACCATCAGCCGCTACATGGTGCTGCTGGCGGGCGAGCAAAAGCTCATGATCATGCGGCCGTATCAGGTGTATGCCGTGCAGCGCATCGTCCAGTGCATCGACGAAGACAACGGCAACGGTTACATCTGGCACACCACGGGCAGCGGCAAGACGCTCACCTCCTTCAAGGCTTCCACCCTGCTGAAGGAAAACGAGCACATCCACAAATGCGTGTTCGTCGTCGACCGCAAAGACCTTGACCGCCAGACGCGCGAAGAATTCAACCGCTTTCAAGAGGGCTGCGTCGAGGAGAACACCAACACCGCCGCCCTGGTGCGCCGCCTGTTGTCGGACGACTACGCCGACAAAGTCATCGTCACCACCATCCAGAAGCTGGGCCTTGCGCTGGATGAGAACAGCAAGCGCAACCAGCAGCGCAGCAATCGCGGCCAGGCCACCTACAAGGCGCAGCTGCAGGCGCTGCAAGACAAGCGCATCGTCTTCATCTTTGACGAATGCCACCGCTCGCAGTTTGGCGAGAACCACAAGGCCATCAAGGCGTTCTTCCCCAGGGCGCAGCTGTTCGGCTTCACCGGCACGCCCATCTTCGAGGCCAACGCCAGCGCACAGAAGATCGAGGACGCCCAGGCCTCCATGCGCACCACGGCGGACCTGTTCCAGAAGCAGTTGCACGCCTACACCATCACCCACGCCATCGAAGACGGCAACGTCCTGCGCTTTCACGTCGATTACTACAAGCCCGAAGGGAAAAACGCGCCCGAGCCCGGCGACGCCGCGCCCAAAGAGGCCGTCATCGAAGCCATCCTGGCCAAGCACGATGCCGCCACCGGCGGTCGCCGCTTCAACGCCATCCTGGCCACCGCGTCCATCAACGACGCCATCGAATACCACGCGCTGTTCAAGGCGTTGCAGGCCGACAGGCAGGCGGCCGACCCCAACTTCAAGCCGCTGAACATCGCCTGCGTCTTCTCGCCGCCGGCCGAGGGCGACCTGGATGTGAAGCAAATCCAGGAAGACTTGCCGCAAGAGCAGGCCGACAACCAGGAAGACCCCGAAGGCAAGAAAGCCGCGCTCAAGGCCATCCTGGCCGACTACAACGCCCGCTACGGCACCAACCACCGCATCGCCGAGTTCGACCTGTACTACCAGGACGTGCAAAAGCGCATCAAGGATCAGCAGTGGCCCGATGCGGATTTGAAGAAAGCCTTTCCCAACGTGTCGCAGCACAAGATCGACATCACCATCGTGGTCGACATGCTGCTCACCGGCTTTGATTCCAAGTTCCTGAACACGCTCTACGTCGACAAGAACCTCAGGCACCACGGCCTGATCCAGGCCTTCTCGCGCACCAACCGCGTGCTCAACAGCACCAAGCCCTACGGCCACATCCTCGACTTCCGCCAGCAGCAGGACGCCGTCGACGCCGCCATCGCCCTGTTCTCGGGCGAAAAAACCGGCGAGCAGGCGCGCCAAATTTGGCTCGTGGACAAGGCCCCCGTGGTCATCCAGAAGCTCGAAGCCGCCGTGCAGAAGCTCGGCGAGTTCATGCAGTCGCAGGGCCTGGCCTGCACGCCATCGGAAGTGGCCAACCTGAAGGGCGACGCGGCCCGCGCCGCCTTCGTCACCCACTTCAAGGAAGTGCAGCGCCTCAAGACCCAGCTTGATCAATACACCGACCTCACGGGCGAAGACCAGGCCGCCATCAAGCAGGTGCTGCCCAACGAAAGCCTGCGCGGCTTCAAGGGCCAGTACCTCGAAACCGCCCGCCAACTCCGCGACCAGCAGGGCCACCCCGGCGGCCAGAGCGACGGTCTTGACGCCGCCGTGGACCAGCTCGACTTCGAGCTCGTCCTGTTCGCCTCCGCCGTCATCGACTACGACTACATCATGGGCCTCATCGCCCGCTACTCGGCAGGAGAGTTGGGCAAAGGCCCGCAAAAGGCCCGCATGACGCGCGAAGAACTCATCGGCCTCATCACCGCCGACGCCAAGTTCATGGACGAGCGCGACGACATTGCCGAATACATCGGCACGCTGAAGGCGGGCGAAGGCCTGTCCGAAGAAGCCATCCGCGACGGCTATACCCGCTTCAAGGCCGAGAAGAGCGCCAGGGAAGTTGCCGACATCGCCGCCAGGCACGGCCTGGGCACCGCCGCCCTGCAAGCCTTCGTGGATGGCATCTTGGACCGCATGATTTTTGATGGGGAGCAGCTTAGCGACTTGATGGCGCCACTCGACTTGGGGTGGAAGGCGCGCAGCCAGGCGGAGTTGGCACTGATGAAAGAGCTGCACCCGCTGCTCACCAAGCGTGCCGGTGGGCGGGAGATTTCGGGATTGAGTGCGTATGAGCCGTGAGGCCAAAAACACGGAGGAAGAGGCGAAGCCGGCGTTTATGCCGAAGCTGCGGTTTCCTGAATTTCAAAGCGCTGGCGAATGGACGACGGAGAAGCTCGGGGCCGTGGCCACAATCTGCACTGAGAAGGTTGGCAACCGCAGTTGCGTGCCAATGAGCATCACATCGGGCGTTGGGCTTGTCAGTCAAGAAGAAAAGTTTGGCCGGGTGATCGCGGGCGGCTCTTACAAAAACTATTTGCTCTTGAGGCCAAACGAATTTGCCTACAACAAGAGCGCCACGAAAGACTATCCCGAAGGCTTTCTGACGTTGTATTCGGGTAATGAGTTGGCAGCTGTCCCGAACAGCATCTTCACTTGCTTTCGCATCAACGGCGTCTCGCCTGATGCACGGTTTCTGAATTACCAGTTCTCAGACAACTTGCATGGGCGTTGGCTCCGGAAATTCATACAGGTGGGAGCGAGGGCGCATGGCTCGCTGAGTATTAACGACAGCGACTTGATGACCCTTCCTGTGCCGGTTCCGGCGGGCACTATATCTGTCGCTGAACAGCAAAAAATCGCCGACTGCCTGAGTTCGGTGGACGAGCTGATCGCCGCGCAAGCGCGGAAAGTTGATGCCCTCAAGACCCATAAAAAAGGGCTGATGCAACAGCTCTTCCCCCGCGAAGGCGAAACCCAACCTCGCCTCCGTTTTCTAGAATTCCAAAATGCTGGGGAATGGGACGTTCGGACGATTGGCGACATGTTTCGTCTAATCAACGGCTACGCCTTCAAACCGGAAGATTGGAAGGAAAGTGGAACTCCAATCATCCGCATCCAGAATCTGAACGATCCGTCCGCTGAATTCAATTATTCCCAGGCGCCAGTGCCAGAGCGAAATCGCATTGAAGCAGGAAACCTACTGTTTGCTTGGTCTGGAACGCTGGGCTCTTCTTTCGGTGCTCGTGTTTGGAATGGTCCGCCTGGAGTCTTGAATCAGCATATTTTCAAAGTGCTGATGGACGAGGAGCAGATCACGTTGCCGTTCTCGTTGCTTGTCCTTGCGAGGGTTGAAGAAGATATTGCGAGAAAGACGCATGGATTTAAAGCCTCGTTTGTTCACGTCAAGAAGTCGGACCTTGTCAAGGTTGAGCTGCTACTGCCAACTCTTCCTGAACAACAGCGCATTGCCTCTTGCCTGACCACCCTCGACGCCCAGATCACCAGGGAAACCCAAAAACTCGAAGCGCTCAAAACCCACAAGAAAGGGCTGATGCAGCAGTTGTTTCCATCGCCGGACGAGGCGGTGGCATGAGCGCGCTGATCCTCTACACCACCGAAGACGGCCGCAGCCAGATCAAGCTGCGGGCGAAAGACCAGACGGTCTGGCTGACACAGCGCGAAATGGCGCAGCTCTTTGACGTGAGCACCGACAACGTGGGGTTGCACCTTAGGAACATCTTCGAGGACGGGGAACTGATCCGGGAGGCAACTACCGAGGAATCCTCGGTAGTTCAAACCGAAGGCGGCCGGGAGGTGCGGCGCCCCGTCACGCTCCATAACCTCGACGCCATCCTGGCCGTGGGCTACCGCGTGCGCTCGCCGCGCGGCGTGCAGTTCCGCCGTTGGGCCTCCACCGTGCTGAAGGAGTACCTGGTCAAGGGCTTTGTGATGGACGACGAGCGGCTGAAGAACCCGGATGGCCGCCCCGACTACTTCGACGAGATGCTGGCGCGCATCCGGGACATTCGGGCCTCGGAAAAGCGCTTCTACCAGAAGGTGCGCGAGCTTTTTGCGCTCTCCAGCGACTACGACAAGACAGACCAGGCCACGCAGCTGTTCTTTGCCACCGTGCAGAACCAGTTGATCTTTGCCGTGACGCAAAAGACCGCCGCCGAACTCGTGATGGCCCGGGCGAACGCGGCCGACCCGCATTTCGGGCTGCTGGCCTGGAAGGGCGACAAGGTGCGCCGCGCAGACATCGTGGTGGCCAAGAACTACCTGACCGAAGACGAGATCGACACGCTGAACCGGCTGGTGGTGATCTTTCTGGAAACCGCCGAACTGCGGGCCAAGGGCAAGCAGGAGACGCGCATGGCGTTCTGGAAGCAGAACGTGGACCAGATCATCACGTCCAACGGTTTTCCGCTGCTCACGCACGCCGGCACCATCAGCCATGTGCAGATGGAAGCGCGAACGGGTGAGCTGTATCTGAAGTTCGACCAGGACCGCAAACGGCGCGAAGCTGCTCAAGCCGACCGGCAGGACGAGGCCGACCTGCAGGCGCTGGAAGCCCAAATCAAGCGACGCCCAAGAAAATGACCGAAGCCAATCAAAAGCAACTGGGCAATACGCTCTGGAGCATTGCCGACCAACTGCGCGGGGCGATGGATGCGGACGACTTCCGCGACTACATGCTGTCCTTCCTGTTCCTGCGCTACCTCTCGGACAACTACGAGGCGGCGGCGAAGAAGGAGCTGGGGCGCGACTACCCCGATGTGGGTGGCGACATCCGCAACGTGCCGTTGGCGCTCTGGTATGCCAACAACGTGGACGACATTCCGGCGTTCGAGAAACAGATGCGCCGCAAGGTGCATTACGTCATCAAGCCGGAACACCTGTGGAGCAGTATCGCCAACATGGCGCGCACCCAGCACCGGGATTTGCTGACCACGCTGCAACAGGGTTTTAAGTACATCGAGACGGAATCCTTCGAGAGCGCGTTTCAGGGCCTGTTCTCGGAGATCGATCTGGGCTCGCCCAAGCTGGGCAAGACCTACGCCGACCGCAATGCCAAGCTCTGCACCATCATCCAGAGAATCGCCGAAGGGCTGGCGGAGTTCTCGACCGACGTGGACACGCTGGGCGACGCGTATGAATACCTGATCGGCCAGTTTGCCGCCGGCTCGGGCAAGAAGGCGGGCGAGTTCTACACGCCGCAGCAGATTTCCGACGTGCTCTCAGGCATCGTCACGCTGGACAGCCAGGAACCGAAAACCGGCCCCAGGCCGCGGCTGGACAGCGTGCTGGACTTTGCCTGTGGCTCGGGCTCGCTGCTGCTGAACGTGCGCAGAAAGGTGGCGAAGGAGAACGGCACCATCGGCAAGATCTACGGCCAGGAAAAGAACATCACCACCTACAACCTGGCGCGCATGAACATGCTGCTGCATGGGGTGAAGGACACCGAGTTCGAGATCTTCCACGGCGATACCCTGCTGAACGAGTGGGACATGATGCGCGAGCAGAACCCGGCCAAGCGGCCGAGCTTCGACGCCATCGTCGCCAACCCACCTTTCAGCTACCGCTGGGAGCCGACCGACGCGCTGGCCGAAGACGTGCGCTTCAAGAGCCACGGCTTGGCGCCCAGGTCGGCGGCGGACTTCGCCTTTTTGCTGCACGGCTTTCACTACCTGAACGACGAGGGCGTGATGGCCATCATCCTGCCGCACGGCGTGCTGTTCAGGGGCGGGGCGGAAGAGCGCATTCGCACCAAGTTGCTAAAAGATGGGCACATCGACACGGTGATCGGCCTGCCCGCCAATCTGTTCTATTCCACCGGCATCCCGGTCTGCATCCTGGTGCTGAAGAGGTGCAAGAAGCCGGGCGACGTGCTGTTCATCAACGCGAGCGGCCCGGAACACTTCGAAAAAGGCAAGCGCCAGAACCAGCTCAAGCCCGAACACATCGCCAAGATCGTCAAGACCTACCAGTTCCGTGAGGAAGAGCCGCGCTATTCACGCCGGGTAGAGATGGCCGAGATCGAGAAGAACGATTTCAACCTGAACATATCGCGCTACATCAGCACGGCGGTGGCCGAGCCCGAGATTGACCTGGCCGCCACGCACCAGGAGTTGGTGGAAATTGACAAGGCGATTGCGGCGGCGAAGGACAAGCACAACGCTTTTCTGAAAGAACTGGGGCTGAAGCCGTTGCCGTAGGTCACGCCGCAGCGGCGTTGGGCAAGTGCGCTGGGCAGCGCGTTTTCGATAGCAGTCGATTCGCGCCGTTGGCTGACACTCGGTCGCACCAGCATCAAGGCACACTCACGCCAATGAGCACCTTGGAAAGTCCAAAGAAAAAACCTTTCTCCATGATCCGCGAGTTCCATCTCGCGGACTGGTTCACGCTGGCCAACGCGGTGTGCGGGGTGGGGGCGATGTTCGCCATCATCAGCTTCATCCAGACCGGCGAGGTGCAGCACGTGTACTACGCCTGCGCGCTGGTGCTGGCGGCGCTGGTGTTCGACGTGTTCGACGGGCGGGTGGCGCGCTGGCGGCAGAGCTCGTCGCTGCTGGGGCGCGAGCTGGATTCGCTGGCGGACGTGATTTCGTTCGGCGTGGCGCCGGCGCTGATCGCCTACGGCGTGGGCATGCAGGGGCTGTGGGACCGCATCGTGCTGGGCTACTTCGTGGCCTGCGGCGTGTCGCGGCTGGCGCGCTTCAACGTGACGGCCGAGGCGATGTCGGCCGGCGGCGACAAGGTGAAATATTTCGAGGGCACGCCGATCCCGACCTCCATGCTGCTGGTGGCGCTGCTGTGGGTGGCCGCCGGCGTGGGCGCCATCGGGCCCGATCTGTGGGGCGGCGCGTGGCGCATCGGCGGCTTCACGCTGCACCCGCTGGTGCTGCTGTATGCCCTGTCGGGCTCGCTGATGATCAGCCGCATCCGCATTCCCAAGCTGTAACGGTTGGCAGGCCAAATCGACCTCTGGCGCACGCTTGACGATCGCTGATAGCTATTGAATAAATAGCATCAAGGCGCTGCAAGGCCGGGCGCGATGGCCTATCATCGGCCGCTTCCCATGCCCGATTCACACGATCCGGCGGCCGGCCGCGCCGCCCAACCTTCCGCCGACGACCTGGGCGCGCTGGCGCCGTTTCGGCACCGCGTGTTCACCATGCTGTGGAGCACCTGGCTGATCGCCAACCTGTGCATGTGGATGAACGACGTGGCGGCGGCCTGGCTGATGACCACGCTGACGGCCAAGCCGATCTGGGTGGCGCTGGTGCAGACGGCGGCCACGCTGCCGGTGTTTCTGCTGGGCCTGCCCTCGGGCGCGCTGGCCGACATTCTGGACCGCAAGCGCTTTCTGTTCTTCACCCAGGTGTGGGTGGCGGTGGTAGGCGCGCTGCTGGCGCTGGCCGTATGGCAGGGCGTGGTGACGCCGCCCTTGCTGCTGGTGCTGCTGTTCCTGAACGGCATGGGGCTGGCGCTGCGCTGGCCGGTGTTCGCGGCCATCGTGCCCGAGCTGGTGCCGCGCGCCAAGCTGCCGGCGGCGCTGGCGCTGAACGGCGTGTCGATCAACGCCTCGCGCATCCTGGGGCCCTTGATCGCCGGCGCCGTCATCGCCAGCCTGGGCAGCGTCTGGGTGTTCGTGCTCAACGCCGTGCTGTCGGTGGCGGCGGCGACCATCATCACCCGCTGGCGGCGCGAGCACCGGCCCGACCCGCTGGGGCGCGAAAGTCTGCGCGGTGCCATGCGCGTGGGCCTGCAGTACGTGGCGCAGTCCTACCACCTGAAGGGCGTGCTGCTGCGGGTGGCCATCTTCTTCTTTCATTCCACCGCGCTGCTGGCGCTGCTGCCGCTGGTGGCGCGGCAGATCAAGGGCGGCGACGCCGGCACCTTCACCGTGCTGCTGGCGGCCATGGGCGCGGGGGCGATTGCGTCCACCTTCGCGCTGCCGCGGCTGCGCCAGGCTTTCCCGCGCGACCGGCTGGTGCTGCTGGGCGCCGGGGTGCAGGCGGCCAACACGGCGGTGATGGCGCTCAACACCAACCTGTGGCTGGGTGCCATCGCCATGGCGCTGGGCGGCGCGGCCTGGCTGACCACGGCCAACACGCTCAGCGTGTCGGCGCAGACCAGCCTGCCCGACTGGGTGCGCGCGCGCGGCATGTCGATGTTCCAGATGGCCATCATGGGCGCCACGGCCGGCGGCGCCGCCGTGTGGGGCCAGGTGGCCACCTTGAGCAGCGTGCCAGTCGCGCTGGGACTGGGCGCGGCCAGCGGTGTGGCCGCCATGGCGCTGGCCAACTACCGCTGGCCCGACCGCGGCATGATGGAAGACCCCACGCCCGCCTGCCCCCTGCCACGGCCCGAGGTGACCACGCCGCCCGGCAGCGGGCACGTGGTGGTGACCATCGAATACCGCATCGACCCGGCCGACGCGCCGGCCTTTCGCGCGCTGATGGAAGACAGCCGCCGCGCGCGCCTGCGCCAGGGCGCGGTGGCCTGGGAGCTGCTGTCCGACATCAACGAGCCGGGCCGCTTCGTCGAGGTGATCGAGGACGCCTCGTGGATCGACCACCTGCGCCGCTTCGAGCGCGTCAGCGTCGCCGACGCGGCGCTGCGCGAGCGCAAGCTGGCCTACCACCTGGGCGACGAGCCGCCCATCGTGCGGCGCGCCGTGCGCGAAAGCACGGTGCGGGCCGAGCGCGCCTAAGGTTCGCCCGGCGGCCCCTGGGCCGCGTTGCCGGCAAGGCGCAGGGCGGGCGC
>JAEXBL010000018.1 GCA_023394015.1 Pseudomonadota bacterium
GCTGGTGGCCGGCGGTGGCGCGCCTGCTGCCGCGGCCCGGCGCGTGGATGGACACGTTCAAGAAGTTCATGGCCTTCCCGATGTTCGGCACCGCGGTGTGGCTGCTGTGGGTGCTGGGCCAGCAGACCGGCATCGACGGCGCGGGCGCGCTGCTGGCGCTGCTGGTGACGCTGGCGCTGGTGCTGTGGGCGTTCGGCCTGCAGGGCCGCACGCGCCTGCTGATTGCTTCGCTTTCGGTAGCGTTCGGCGCTTTCCTGCTGGCCACCATCGGCCCGAACGTCATCCACACGGCGCTGCCCGCCGCGCAGGCCGCAGCGGCGGCGGGCGAGCGCTGGCAACCCTGGTCGCCCGAGCGCGTGCAGGCCGTGCTGGGCACCGGCCAGCCGGTGTTCGTCGACTTCACCGCCGCCTGGTGCGTGACCTGCCAGTACAACAAGAAGACCACCCTGGCCAACGACGAGGTGCTGGACGCCTTCGACGCGGCGCGCGTGCAGACCTTCCGCGCCGACTGGACGCGGCGCGACGCCAGCATCACCGCCGAGCTGAACCGCCTGGGCCGCAGCGGCGTGCCGGTGTATGTGCTGCAGGCGCCGGGCCAGGCGCCCATCGTGCTGAGCGAGATTCTCAGCGTGGGCGATGTGAAGGAGGCGCTGGGGCAGTTGTGAGCGCCCCGCGCTTCGATGACGGAATGACTTCGCCGCTGCGCGGCGTCAATGACGAAATGACCGATGCCTGGTCATGGCGCGAAGCGCCGTCATCGATGCCGCGGCAGCGGCGAGGTCATGCGCCGTCAGGCGCGTCATGCGAGGCTTACTTGGCGTAGCTGTACACGCCCATGCCGCTCTTGCGGCCCAGGCGGCCGGCGGCCACGTATTCCTTCAGCAGCGGGGCCGGGCGGTACTTGCTGTCGCCGAACTCCTTCAGGTACACGTCCATCACCGCCAGGCACACGTCCAGGCCGATCATGTCGGCCAGGGCCAGCGGGCCGATGGGGTGGTTGCAGCCCAGCTTCATGCCGGCGTCGATGTCCTCGGGCGTGGCCAGGCCCTCGGCCAGCACGAAGAAGGCCTCGTTGATCATCGGCACCAGGATGCGGTTGACCACGAAGCCCGGCGCGTTCTTCACCGTGATGGGCGACTTGCCCAGCTTCTCGGCCAGCGCCTTGACGGTGTCGTGGGTGGCGTCGGAGGTCTGCAGACCGCGGATGATCTCCACCAGCGCCATCAGCGGCACCGGGTTGAAGAAGTGCATGCCGACGAACTTGTCGGGGCGGCTGGTGACGGCGGCCAGCTCGGTGATCGAGATCGACGAGGTGTTGGTGGCGATGATGGCCTCGGGCGCCAGCAGCTCGTCGAGCTGCTTGAGGATCTTGTTCTTCAGCTCGTGGTTCTCGGTGGCGGCCTCGATCACCAGTTGCGCGCCCTTCAGGTCGTCGTAGGAGGTCGAGCCCTTGATGCGGGCCAGCGCGGCGGCCTTGTCGGCCTCGCTGATCTTTTCCTTTTGCAGCAGGCGGTCCAGGCTCTTGCCGACGGTGGCGACGCCCTTGTCCACGGCGGCCTGCGCGATGTCGACCATGACCACGTCGATGCCCTTGAGCGCGCAAACCTGCGCGATGCCATTGCCCATGGTGCCGGCGCCGACGATGCCAACGGTGGTGATGCTCATGTGATCTCTCCTGTGATGGGTAAGCCAAGAATCGAAAACGGCGCAACCCTGCCGGGCCGTGCCGAACCGATCAATGGTAGCGGCTGCCTGATGTCAAACACTTGTCAGGCCTCACAATCGCGGCACAAAAGGAGACAAAAGGAGCGGATCCATGGATTACGTGATCGTCGGCGGCGGCTCGGCCGGCTGCGTGCTGGCCGCGCGCCTAAGCGAGGACCCAGCCGTGCAGGTGACGCTGCTGGAGGCCGGCCCGCCCGATGCCAGCGTGCTGATCCACTGCCCGGCCGGGCTGGCGCTGCTGGCCAAGACCGGGCGCGCCAACTGGGCCTTCCAGACCGTGCCGCAGCCGGGCCTGGGCGGCCGCCGCGGCTACCAGCCGCGCGGCAAGGTGCTGGGCGGCTCCAGCTCGATCAACGCCATGATCTACACCCGGGGCGCGCCGCAGGACTACGACGCCTGGGCCGCCGAGGGCAACCCCGGCTGGGGATGGAGCGAGGTGCTGCCGGCCTTCAAGATGGCCGAGCACAACGAGCGCGGCGCCGACGCCTGGCACGGCAGCGGCGGGCCGCTGAACGTGATGGACCTGTGCGACCCGAACCCGTTCTCGCACGCCTTTGTCGAGGCCGGCGTGCAGGCCGGCCACGCGCACAACCTCGACTTCAACGGCCCCAGCCAGGACGGCGTGGGCCTGTACCAGGTCACGCACTGGGGCGGCGAGCGCTTTTCGGCCGCCAAGGCCTATCTGACGCCGAACCGCGCCCGCTCCAACCTGCGCGTGATCACCGGCGCGCAGGCCACCCGCGTGCTGATCGAGCACGGCCGCGCCGTCGGCGTGGCCTACGTGCAGGGCGGGCGCGAGCACAGCGTGCGCGCCGAGCGCGAGGTGATCCTGAGCGCCGGCGCGCTGCAGTCGCCGCAGTTGCTGCTGCTGTCGGGCATCGGCCCGGCCGAGCATCTGCGCCAGCACGGCATCGCCGTGCGGCACGAGCTGCCCGGCGTGGGCGCCCAGCTGCACGACCACCCCGACGTGGTGCAGGTGTGGGACGTGCCGGGCGCGCACGACCTGTTCGGCCTGTCGCTGCCCGGCGCCTGGCGCGCGGCGCGGGCCGTGGGCC
>JAEXBL010000070.1 GCA_023394015.1 Pseudomonadota bacterium
GCCAGCAGCAGGTCGCGCAGGTTGTCGGCAAAGACCTTGATGGCCACCTTCTCGGCCTCGTCGCGCAGGCGGGCGAACAGGTCGCGCTCGATGCTCAAGGACAGCTTGACGCGCCAGGTCCAGGCCACGCACTTGCGCAGCAAATCGTCGGCGGCGCGGCCCTGGTGGTTCCAGCCCAGGTGCAGGGCGATGCGGCCTTCGGCCAGGCTTGGAGGGGCCGATTTTTGTAGGCTGGGTCTGGACCCAGCTGGCACGGCGGGCGCTGTTTGCTGGGTTTCGCTGCGCTCTACCCAGCCTGCGGCAGGCGGCTCCGGCAGCACCAGCTTGGCATCCAGAATCTCCAGCGCCCGGCCGCGGAACACCGCCAACGCGCGGTGGCTGGGCACGCGGGCGATGGGCTCGTCGTAGTCGTGGTAGTCGCGGAACTTGGCGACCTCGGGGTCTTGCTCGTTCTTGCCGGCGGCCAGCCTGGATTGCAGCAGGCCCTCGGCCCACAGCCATTCGCGCAGGTTCTGCACCAGGGCCGCGTCCTCGGCCCAACGCTCGCTCAGGATGTCGCGCACGCCGTCCAGCACGGCCGGCACGGTGGTGAAGTCCTCGCCGCCCTCGCCTTTTTCGGCTTGCACGAACGGCTGGGCAGCCTCATGCGGATCCAGCGCCGGGTCGGCCCACAGCTGGTCGGCCAGCGGCTCGATGCCGAATTCGCGCGCGATCTGGCCCTTGGTGCGGCGCTTGGGCTTGTAGGGCAGGTACAGGTCTTCCAGCTCCTGCTTGGTCGGCGCGGCATCGATGGCAGCGCGCAGCTCGGGCGTGAGCTTGCCCTGCTCCTCGATGCTTTTCAGGATGGCGGCACGGCGCTCGTGCAGTTCGCGCAGGTATGCTAAGCGCGCCTCCAGCTCGCGCATCTGCACGTCGTCCAGGCCGCCGGTGGCCTCCTTGCGGTAGCGGGCGATGAAGGGCACGGTGGCGCCGCCGTCGAGCAGGTCGACGGCCGCGGCTACCTGGTTTTCACGGACTTTGAGTTCGGCGGCGATCTGGGCGGTGATGGACAGCATGCGTGCGTGCCGCGGGGTGGCTTGGGCGCCCGGCGGCCAGTCAAAAAGCTGGGGAGTTTGCCACAGGGGCGCGGGTGCACCGGTCGCGGCGCAGGTCGATTCAGGCCGGTGCCCGGCGGCGGTCGGTGGCGGGCTGCAGCAGCGCCGCCATCGGCACCTGCAGGCGCACCCGCGTGCCCTCGCCGGGGGCGCTTTCCACCGACAACTGGCCGCCCATCTGCCGCGCCCGCAGCACCATGCCCGACAGGCCCTTGCCCTGCGCGGCCCGGTGCGGCGCGCCCGAATCCACCGTGCGGGCGTAGCGCTCGTAGACCATGCCGCGGCCGTTGTCGCTGATCTCCAGCAGCAGCGCGTTGACGGTCTTCATGTGGCAGCAGCTCAGCACCACCACGTCGGCGCCCGAGTGGCGCACGGCATTGGCCAGCGCCTCCTGCGCCACGCGCAGCACCTGGCGCGCACCGGGGCCACAAGCCTGCTCGAGCCGGTCCTCGTCCGCCAGGTTCCACTGCAGGTCCATGCCGGCGGCCGCCAGCAGCGGCTGCATGCGGTAGCGCAGGCTGGCCAGGTGGCCGACCACCGAGCCTTCCTCGGTGATGCCGTCGACCAGCAGCTTCAGCTCCAGCAGGCATTGCTGCAGCGTGGCGGCGGTGGCGCGCTGCTCGGGCGAGCCGGCGTCCAGCGCCGAGATGATGGTGGTCAGTTGCGAGCCCACGCCGTCGTGCAGCTCCTGCGCCAGCTCGCGCTTGACCTGCTGCGCGGGTGCGTCGCCGGCAGGCCGTGCGGCCGCGCCCACGCGCTTGGTCAGAGCCAGCCACAGCACGAACAAGGCCACGGCGAAGAAATGGTGCGAGGCGCCCACCAGCACCGGCCCGTCGCCGGCCAGCCGCAGGTCGGACAGCGCCACGCCCAGCCCCAGCACGGCCACCAGCAGCACCATCCAGCTTTCGGCATCGGCGCGCCGCCAGATGGCATGGGCCAGCCGCAGCACCAGCGCGGTGATGCACACCGCGTTCAGCCAGAACCAAGCGCCCTCCCACCCCGCCGGCAGTGCGCTGGCGTGCAGGGCGGCCAGAAACAGGCCCAGCGCGGCCTGCCCGCCCATGAGCAGCTTGTCGCCCCAGCCCAGGCCACGCACCCAGGACATCAGAAACACTGCCACGCCCAGAATCGTGAGCTGGTAGGCACCGCGCGTGGCCGCGCGCACCGCCTCGGCCGACAGGCCCAGATCGGCCAGATGGCCCGCGCCCAGCAACAAGGCCCAGGCCAGCAGCGCCAGGCCGTAGCGCAGATCGCGCAGATCGCCACGCTGGCGCCAGCCCAGCAGCGCATAGGCCGCCAGGGCCAGGCTCAGCGGCAGCGCCAACCAGTTGAGGGACATGATCGCCGGCCTTTCACGCGGGCCATTGCCGGTGCGATCGCAGCCACGGGCCGTTCACGCGGCGGGCAGGCTCAATACAGCCAGCCCCGCATCGACGCCAGGTTGACGGCCTGCGCACGGGTGCGCACCTGCAGCTTGCGGTAGGTGTTCTTGATGTGGGTGTTGACGGTCTGGTCGCTGATGCCGAGGCGCTTGCCGATCTCGCAGCTGGTGTAGCCGCTGGCCACCAGGCGCAGGATCTCGCGCTCGCGCTCGGACAGCCGCTCGCCCGAGGGGGCGGCACGGCCGGCGTGTGCGGGCGCAGCGCCGGGGCGCATGCCGCCGTCGAGCCGCTTCATCAGTCGGCGCGCCAGGTTGGGCGTGATCGAGGCGCCGCCGTTGACCACCTGCAGCACCGCCTGCGGAAAGTTGCCAAACCACGAGTTCTTGACCAGGTAGCCGGTGGCGCCCAGCTCGAAGGCGTGGATGGCGTGCTCCTCGTCCTCCATGGCCGAGATCACCACCGCCTCGGCCACCGGGCGCATGCTCTTCATGTACTCGATGAGCTGGAAACCCGTGCCATCGCCCAGGTTCAGGTCCACCAGCATCACGTCGAACTCGTGCAGCGCAATCATGCGCTTGCCCTCGCGCAACGAGGCGGCCTGGCCAATCAGCAGGATGCGCGCATCGGCCAGCAGCTCCTGCGACACCACGCAGCGCATGTGGGCG
>JAEXBL010000072.1 GCA_023394015.1 Pseudomonadota bacterium
GGCTGAGCCAGGACGAGCACGTGCTGCTGTGCGACCTGCCGCCACCGCACGGCCCGCTGTTCACCTGGCTGGCCGGCCAGGTGTTGGACCATGGCCCCCAGCCCTGGAGCGCGCTGCGCGAGGCCCTGCGCGGCCACGAGCACGAGGCCTTTGCCGCCGACGAAGTGAACCGGCTGCCGCCCGACATCACCGCCGAGCCCGACGAGCTGACCGGCATTTTGCGCAGCGAGCGGCGCGAGCAGCTCAAGCGCCGCATGGACGCGGCCCTGGCCGCGGGCGAGCTGGCGCGCTACCAGGGCCTGTTGCGCGAGTTGGCCGAAGCCGACAGGCAGGCCGCCAACAGCCCTTGAAATGGGGCGATCCAGCTATAATTAATAGCTTGTCACCGGCAAGAGCGACAGCAGCACCTCCGGCCCGGCCACGCGCACCGCGTCATGCGCGCCCCCAGCAAGCCCAGGGGACGGCCAAGATACCGCAAGGACTGCACACCAAATGTTCGCCCCACCATCTTGCCCCTGATGCTGCGCTGCCCTGTCGCCTTGTTTGCCCTGCCGGCGCACCGCAGCCGCCGCTTTCGGTTTTTCCGTTTTTTGCTTTGTCGAGTGTTCGCCGTGCGACGCACCCAGGCGTCGGCGCCCAGAGCGCTCACCTGACCAGAGGTTGATCCATGTCCACCAGCGCCAAACCTGCCGCCAAGAAGGCTCCGGCCAAGAAAGCCGCAGCCAAGACCACCGCCGCCACGACCGCGGCCGCCAAGAAGACCGCGGCCGCCAAGGCCACGGATGAAGAGCTCGACACGCTGACCACCGCCCCGGCCGCCGCCAAGAAGACCACGGCGGCCAAGAAGGCCCCCGCCAAGAAGGCCGCGGCCAAGAAAACCACCGCCAAGGGCCCGGCCGCCAAGAAGGCCGGCCGCCCGGCCAAGAACGCCCGCGACCTGGACGACGCCGACCTGTCCGACATCGAGGCCGACCTGGAAGGCGAGCCCGAGGTGGCCGAGGCCGACCCGGCCACGCCGGTTGAAAAGCCCAAGCCCCTGCGCATGAAGATCAGCAAGGCCAAGGAACGCGCCTTGATGAAGGAATTCGGCCTGGACGAAGGCGTGCTCTCCGAAGAAGAGATGAGCACCCGCCGCGCCAACCTCAAGACCCTGCTCAAGCTGGGCAAGACGCGCGGCTACCTGACCCACGGCGAGATCAACGACCACCTGCCCGACAAGCTGGTCGACGTGGAGACGCTGGAGGCCGTGGTCTCCATGCTGAACGACCTGGGCGTGGCCGTGTACGAGCAGACGCCCGACGCCGAGACCCTGCTGCTGACCAACCAGGGCACCAGCACCGCCACCGAGGAAGAGGCCGAGGAAGAGGCCGAGGCGGCGCTGTCCACCGTCGATTCCGAATTCGGCCGCACCACCGACCCGGTGCGCATGTACATGCGCGAGATGGGCACGGTGGAACTGCTCACGCGCGAGGGCGAGATCGAGATCGCCAAGCGCATCGAGGGCGGCCTGATGGACATGATGGAAGCCATCAGCGCCAGCCCCACGACGCTCGCCGAGATCCTGCAGATGGCGGCCGACATCCGCGAAGGCAAGGTCATCATCAACACCGTGGTGGACGGCTTTGCCGACATCGACGAGAACGACGACTACGTGGCCGAAGAGGACTACGACGAGTACGACGACGACGATGACGACGACGGCAAGGGCGGCTCCAAGGCCATGACGCGCCTGCTGGAAAAGCTCAAGAACGACGCGCTGGACCGCTTCGACGAGATCGCCGTGCTGTTCGACAAGGTGCGCAAAGCCTACGACAAGGAAGGCTGGGGCTCGCCCAACTACGTGAAGGCGCAGACGCTGCTGTCGCAGCGGCTGATGACCATCCGCTTCACCGCCAAGACCATCGAGAAGCTGTGCGACCTGCTGCGCGGCCAGGTGGACGACGTGCGCCGCTACGAGCGCGAGCTGCGCCGCATCATCGTGGACCGCTGCGGCTACCCGCAGGAGCAGTTCATCGCCGACTTCTCGGGCCGCGACAAGGCCGGCAACAAGGTGCCCTCCAACCTGCTGAACCTGAAGTGGGTGGAGAAGCAGGCCGCCGCCGGCAAGCCCTGGAGCGCCATCATGGAGCGCAACATCCCGCCGATCCAGGACCTGCAGCAGAAGCTGCTCGA
Organism: Pseudomonadota bacterium; assembly: GCA_023394015.1. Taxonomy (GTDB): domain Bacteria; phylum Pseudomonadota; class Gammaproteobacteria; order Burkholderiales; family Burkholderiaceae_C; genus Ottowia. The sequence goes on from JAEXBL010000072.1 coordinate 2,173, forward strand.
CCTGCAGGCGCAGGTGGTGGTGCCGCTGGAAGAGCTCAAGGCCATCAACAAGCGCATGAACGAGGGCGAGGCCGCCTCGCGCTACGCCAAGAAGGAGATGATCGAGGCCAACCTGCGCCTGGTGATCTCGATCGCCAAGAAGTACACCAACCGCGGCCTGCAGTTCCTGGACCTGATCCAGGAAGGCAACATCGGCCTGATGAAGGCGGTGGACAAGTTCGAGTTCCGCCGCGGCTTCAAGTTCTCGACCTACGCCACCTGGTGGATCCGCCAGGCCATCACGCGCTCGATTGCCGACCAGGCGCGCACCATCCGCATCCCGGTGCACATGATCGAGACCATCAACAAGATGAACCGCATCTCGCGCCAGCACCTGCAGGAGTTCGGCTTCGAGCCCGACGCCGGCATCCTGGCCGAGAAGATGGAGATGCCCGAAGACAAGATCCGCAAGATCATGAAGAT
>JAEXBL010000078.1 GCA_023394015.1 Pseudomonadota bacterium
CGCCCACAGCGCGCGCTCGTGGCGGGCCTGGCTCAGGTCGTCGGCGATGCCGAAGGCGCGCGTCCGCACGCGCTTGACGTTGCCGTCGAGGATGGCCACCCGCTCGCCGAAGCAGAAGGCCGCGATCGCCGCCGCGGTGGAGCGGCCGATGCCGGGCAGCGTGGCCAGCTCGGCCGCGGTGCGCGGAAACTGCCCGCCAAGGCGCGCCATCACCTCGCGCGCGCAGCGGTGCAGGTTGCGCGCGCGCGAGTAGTAGCCCAGGCCGCTCCACAGGCCCAGCACGGCGTCCTCGGGCGCGGCGGCCAGGCTGGCGACGTCGGGAAAGCGCGCCAGAAAGCGCGGGTAGTAGCCCAGCACCGTGGCCACCTGGGTCTGCTGCAGCATGATCTCGGACAGCCACACGCGGTAGGGATCGCGCGTGCCCTGCCAAGGCAGGCCGTGGCGGCCGTGGCGCCGCTGCCAGTCGATGATGCGGGTCGCGAACGGCGTGCTGGCCGCGTCGCCGCGCGTCACGCCGGCACGGGCTCGGCCCGCTCGGCGAGGACGGGGACGTTGTCCACGCTGGCGGTCTGCAGCTCGCGGCTGAGCGTGTCCAGGCGCCGCTGCACGGCATCGAGCGCGGCTTCCTGGTCGTCGATCTCGCCAATGCGCAGGTCCAGGCCGCCAGCGGCGTCCTGGATGCGCTGGATCGCCTCGATGCGGCGGCCATAGGCGCGGCGGCGCTCGCGCAGCTGCGCATCGAGCTGGCTGGTGCTGGCCTTGTTCCACAGCTCGATCTCGCCCAGCGCGGTCTCGAAGATGGAGCGCACGCGCGCCAGCAGCGCGCGCACCAGCTTCTCGGCAAACTCCGGCCGCGCCAGCTGCACCATGTTGCCCACGCCCAGGTACTGCAGGTGGCTGCGCTCGACGGCCTGCAGATCGGCCTCGAAGCGGTCCATGGTGGGCGGCGCCATGGCCTGCAGCGCAAAGCCGTATTCGGTGTTGAGCTGGCGGAACGAGGTGGTCAGCATGGCGTGGATCTCGGTCTCCAGCGCCTGCACCTGCCGCAGCACGCCGCGCAGCTTGTCGAAGCCCTTGGCGTACGATTTCTTGATGCCGAGCTTCAGGCCCGGCTCGCGCAGCGCCGCCGTCAGCACCGCCAGCTCGCGCTTGATGGACGAGCTGCCCAGCAGCTTGAACACCTCGCGCAGCAGCTTCATGTGCACCGAGCGCACGGCCAGCACGCTGGCAGCGCTGCGGTCGAAATCGGTCTTTTCGTGCTCGACGCGCAGGCGCATCTGGCGGATCACGACGTGGTTCTTGCCGCGCAGGCCCTTGAGCTCCAGCTTCTGCTCGGCCAGCTCGCGGCGCCGGATGCCCAGCGTGCGCTCGGCGTCAGCCTGCACCCGGCCGACGCTGGCATGGATGGCGGCTTCCAGCATGCCTTGCCGCGCGCCCAGCACCTGCTGGCCCAGCAGCTGCTCGAACTGCGTCAGACGGCTGTCGGCCAGCAGCTCGGCATCGCCGCGCACCTTGGCCAGCAGGCCCTTTTGCGCCGACAGCGCCAGCACCTGCTGCGCGGCGAGCTCCAGCGTCTGCGCCGTGTCGGCGCACTGGCGGGCGATCTGCGACTCGATCTGCGCCGGCGTGCGCATCTCGTCCCACAGCGCGTCGATCTTGTTCAGCACCACGAAGCGCGCACCGGCGCTGCCTTCCATGGCCGCCAGGTGCTGGCGCCAGATGGTCAGGTCGGACTTGGTCACGCCGGTGTCGGCCGCCAGGATGAACACCACCGCCTGCGCCTGCGGGATCAGGTTCACCGTCAGCTCCGGCTCGGCGCCGATGGCGTTCAGGCCCGGCGTGTCCAGCACCACAAGGCCCTGGCGCAGCAAGGGGTGCGCCATGTTGATCAGCGCATGGCGCCAGCGCGGCACCTCGACGGCGCCCTCGGCCGTCAGCGGCGGGTTGTCGTCGGGCCGGTCGTCGTGCCAGAAGCCCAGCGCGCGCGCCTCGTCCTTGGTCACGTGCAGCACCTCGGACACCTTCTCCATGGCGCCCGCGAGCTGCTCGGGGTCGTTCACGTCCAGATCGACCCGGGTCCACTGCTCGGGCACCATGCGCCATTCCAGCAGGGCCTGCGGCTGCAGGCGCGTCTCGATGGGCAGCAGGCGCAGGCAGGGCGGCAGCTCGGCGTCGTAGGCCAGCTCGGTCGGGCACATGGTGGTGCGCCCGGCGCTGGCCGGCATGATGCGCCGGCCGTAGCCGGCAAAGAACACGGCGTTGATCAACTCGGACTTGCCACGCGAGAACTCGGCCACGAAGGCCACCATGACCTTGTCGGAGCGCATCTGCTCGATCAGGCGCTGCAGGCTCTCGTCGGCGCCGTCGTCCAGCAACTGCTGCTCGCGCAGCCAATCACCCAGCACCTTCAGGCGCAGGCCCATTTCACGGCGCCACGCGCCGTGCTTGTCGAACTGCTCGTTGAAACCTGCGACCGCCACGTCAAGCCACTCCCGGAGTTTGGGCCATGTTACACCGCGCCCTGCCGGCCTTAGCCATGCCAAGCCGGGCAAGCGTGACCTATTCCGGCTTCAGGCCCGCTGGCACACCGGGCAGAAGAAGGTGGAGCGCTGGCCCTGCCGGATCTGCCGCAGCGGCGTGGCGCAATGCACGCAGGGCTGGCCGGCGCGGCCATACACCGCCGCCTCCAGCTGAAAGTGGCCGTCCTCGCCCAGCGCGCTGGAAAAGTCGCGCAGCGTGCTGCCGCCCTGCTCCACGGCGCGCGACAGCACGGCGCGCACCGCGGCATGCAAGCGATCCGAGCGGGCACGCGACAGGCGGTCGGCACGCGTGGTGGGCCGGATGCCGGCCCTGAACAGTACCTCCGATGCGTAGATGTTGCCCACGCCCACCACTACCTCGCCCGACAGCAGCACCGGCTTGATGGGCGAGCGGCGGGCGCGCAGCGCGGCATGAAAGCGCGCCGCGTCGAACTGCTCGTCCAGCGGCTCCATGCCCAGCCGGGCCAGCAGCTTGCGCGCGGGGTCGGCATCGGCACTGGCCGACCACACCACGGCGCCGAAGCGGCGCGGGTCGTGCAGCCGCAGCGTGCCCTGGGTGGTGACCAGGTCGAAGTGGTCGTGCCGCCCCGGCGCCGGCGGGTCGGGGCGAAAGCTCAGGCTGCCCGACATGCCCAGGTGCACCAGCAGCACGCCCTCGTCCAACTGCAGCAACAGGTACTTGCCGCGCCGGTCCACGTCCCGCACCTGCAGGCCCGCCAGTTCTTCCGGTGGGCGCCCCAGCGGCCAGCGCAGCGGCAGGCCGGGGCGCGCCGCGAGAATGCGCGCGCCACGGATGCGGTCGACAAAGCTGCGCCGCGTGACTTCGACTTCAGGCAGTTCCGGCATGGCCAGGCGGGTGGATGGGCATGGATTATTATGAGTCGATGCAGCAGTTTCACCGCGAATTCCACCGCGTTGCCGGCGGGCTGGCGCTGGCGTTCGCGGCCACCGCCACGCTGGCCCAGGCACCGGCCGCCGCGCCGCAGGCCGCGGCCTCTGACGCCGTCGCCAGTGCCGAGGCGTCGCCGGCGCAGTCGGGCCTGAGCGCGCGCCTGATGTACGAGCTGCTGATCAGCGAAATGCTGTTCCGCCAGGGGGATGCGCACAACAGCACCGGCTACATGCTGAACGCGGCGCGCCGCACGGGCGACGAGTCGCTGTTCAAGCGCGCCACCGAGATGGCCATCCAGTCGCGCTCCGGCCCCGCCGCACTGGACGCCACCCGCGCCTGGCGGCAGGCCCAGCCCGGCTCCACCGAGGCCAGCCGCTACGAGCTGCAGGTGCTGATCGTGCTGGGCCGCATCGCCGAGACCGAGGGGCCGCTGCGCGATCTGATCGCCGCGCTGCCGGACGACGAGAACCAGGCCTTCATCACCGCCCTGCCGGCGCTGTACCAGCGCGCGCCCGACAAGGCCGAGGCGGCGCAGACCGTGCAGCGCGCCCTGACCGACGCGCGCAAGAACCCCGCGCTGGCCCCCGCCGCGTGGACCAGCATCGGCCGCATGCGCCTGCAGAACGACGACACCGCCGGCGCGCTGGCCGCCGCCACGCTGGGGCAGGATGCCGATGCGCGCTCGGAATGGCCGGCGCTGCTGGCGCTGCAACTGCTGTCGGGCGCGGACGAGCCCAAGGCCGAGGCCCTGATCCAGCGGCACCTGGCGCACCCCGAGGCGCGCCCCGAGGTGGCCATCGGCTACGCCCGCGCCCTGGTCGAGCAGGGCCGGCAGGCCGACGCCCACGCGCAGCTCAACGCGCTGCTGCACCGCGCGCCCGAGCAGGCCGAGGCCTGGCTGGTGCGCGGCGCCCTGTATGCCGACGAAGGCCAGGACGCCGATGCCGAGGCCGACCTGCAGCACTACCTGAGCCTGGCCACCTCGCCCGGCCAGGCCGGCGGCAACGACCACGCGCGCCTGATGCTGGCCCGCATTGCCGAGCGCCGCGGCGACTACGCTGCCGCCGAGCGCTGGCTGGCGGCGGTCGACTCGCCCGAGCAGATGCTGGCCGTGCAGGCGCGGCGCGCGCAGATCCTGGCGCGGCAGGGCCAGCTGGACGAGGCGCGCCAGGCGATCCGCAAGGTGCCCGAGCGCAGCCCCGAAGACGCGCGGCAAAAGCTGCTGGTCGAGGCCCAGCTGCTGCGCGACCACCAGCAGCCCGCGCTGGCCTACGAGCTGCTGAGCGCCGAGCTGCAAAAGGACCCGGACGACGAGGGCCTGCTCTACGACACCGCCATGGCCGCCGAGCGGCTGGACCGGATCGACGAGATGGAGCGCCTGCTGCGCCAGCTGATCGAGCTGAAGCCCGACGCCGCCCACGCCTACAACGCGCTCGGCTACTCGCTGGCCGATCGTGGCCTGCGCCTGCCCGAGGCCAAGACCCTGATCGAGAAGGCGGTGCAGCTGTCGCCCGACGACGCCTTCATCCAGGACAGCCTGGGCTGGGTGCACTTTCGCATGGGGCGGGTGCGCCAGGCGCGCAAGATCCTCGAGGCCGCCTACAACAAGCGGCCCGACCCCGAGATCGCCGCCCACCTGGGCGAAGTGCTGTGGGTGCAGGGCGACCAGGAGGGCGCGCGCCGCATCTGGCGCGAGGGGCTGCGCCAGGACGCCGACAACCAGACCCTGCAAAAGACGCTGCAGCGCTTTCAGGTGAGCCTGTGACGGCCCTGGGCGCGCGCCACGGCTTGCTGCCTCGCCGGCCCCGGCTGGCGCTGGGCGGGCTGGTGGTGGCCCTGCTGCTCATGGCGGGATGCGCCGTCAAGGCTCCGGCCACGGCGCCGGTGGATGCACAGGCCAGCCAATGGAGCGGCCGGCTGGGCCTGACCGTGGCCTCCGAGCCGCCGCAGTCGTTCTCGGCCAGCTTTGAACTAAGCGGCAGCGCCGAGGCGGGCGAGCTGAGCCTGACCTCGCCCTTGGGCAACACCCTGGCCGTCATGCAATGGCGGCCAGGCGAGGCCCTGCTGCGCCAGGGCGAGCAGGCCCGCCGTTATGAATCGGTGGACGCGCTGGCGCAGGAAGTCACCGGCACGCCGCTGCCGGTGCGGGCGCTGTTCGGCTGGCTGCGCGGCCAGCCGCAGTCGGTGCCCGGCTGGCAGGCCGACCTGAGCCGCCTGCCCGAGGGCCGCCTGTCCGCACAGCGCCAGATGCCGCTGCCCACGGCCGAGCTGCGCGTGGTCCTGGACCGCTGAGAAAAGCCGAGCCCACCCGCCATGCGCGCCCTCTACGACGTGCCCGCGCCGGCCAAGCTGAACCTGTTTCTGCAGGTCACCGGCCGCCGCTCCGACGGCTACCACCTGCTGCAATCGGCCTTCATGCTGATCGACTGGTGCGACACACTGCATTTCGAGCGACGCGCCGGTGGCGCCATCACGCGGCAGGACCTGGGCGTGCCGCTGCCACCCGAGGATCTGGCGCTGCGCGCCGCGCGCGCACTGCAACAGGCCACCGGCTGTACCG
>JAEXBL010000142.1 GCA_023394015.1 Pseudomonadota bacterium
CTGTGGGGCAGTGCGTGCATGCTCATGAGCTTCAAGTGTTTGTGGCCTCTCGCGCCCGCCAGGCAAGCGCAAATAGCTATTCAATTTACAGCTTCCGGCGCCGGCGCGATGCGCTCGCGGACGACGATGCCGCTGGCATCGGGCTCGTCGGGCGGGCCGGACAGCGCGTCGATGCCGGCGCCGATGGCCTTGCCGGTCAGGCTGACGCCGGTGGCGACCACCGCGCCGGTGACCGAGATCGCCGCGCCCGCGGTGGCGCTGGCCACGGCGCAGCCCTGGGCCAGCGCCGCCAGCAGCAGCGCCGCCGCGGCCAGCTTCAGGCGGGTTCGCCTCATGGCTGGCCGGTCGCCACGCCGCTCTGCTGCACCTGCGCGACGATGTCGAGCGAGCGCAGGCGCAGTGCCGGGTCGTAGATGCCGCAGGTGAAGATCATCTCGTCGCAGCCGGTCTCGGTGGCCAGGGCCTGCAGGCCGCGCTGCACCGTGTCGGGTCCGCCGATCACGGCGCAGGCCAGGAAGTCGGCAATGCCGGCCTTCTCCTGCACGCTCAGGCGCTCGAAGTAGCCCTCCTGCGGCGGCTGCAGCAGCCCGCGCGCGCCGCGCAGAATGCCCAGCACGCGCTGGAAGATGCTGCCGGCCAGGTAGGTCGCCTCCTCGTCCGTGGGCGCGGCCACCAGCGGCACGCCGATCATGACGTAGGGCTTGTCCAGCTGTGCCGAGGGCTTGAAGGCGCGCCGGTACACCTCGATCGCCTGCAGCAGCATGGCCGGCGCGAAGTGCGAGGCAAAGGCGTAGGGCAGGCCGCGCGCGGCCGCCAGCTGCGCGCTGAACAGGCTGGAGCCCAGCAGCCAGATGGGCACCTCGGTGCCGGCGCCGGGGTTGGCGATCAGCTTCTGGCCGGGCCGGGGCGGGCCCAGCAGCTGCTGCAGCTCGGCCACGTCGCGCGGAAAGTCTTCCACTGTCTCCACGCGGTCGCGGCGCAGCGCGCGCATGGTCATCGGGTCGGTGCCGGGGGCGCGGCCCAGGCCCAGGTCGATGCGGCCGGGGAACAGCTCGGCCAGGGTGCCGAAGCTCTCGGCCACCGTCAGCGGCGGGTGGTTGGGCAGCATCACCCCGCCCGAGCCGACGCGGATGCGCTGCGTGCCGCCGGCGATGTGGCCCACCAGCACCGCGGTGGCCGAACTGGCGATGCCCGCCATGTTGTGGTGCTCGGCCAGCCAGTAGCGGGTAAAGCCCAGCCGCTCGGCGTGCTGCGCGGTCTGCAGCGACACGGCCAGCGCATCGGCCACCGAGCGGCCCTCGCGCACCGGCACCAGGTCGAGCATCGAAAAGGCGATGTCTTTCAAGGCTTTGGTCATGCGCCTATTCTGCGACGGATCGGCCCGCGCATACCCGCACGTGCATGCCGATAAGATGGCGCCGCCTCCGCTGCCCGTTGCGCCCGCCATGATTCGATCCGCTCCCATCATTGAAGTGCTGCCTCGCGACCTGTCGGCCTACCGGCAGGGCAACACCGGCATCGACTACGTGCACCGCTTCGATTCCGGCCGGCCGGGCCCGCACGTGCTGGTCAATGCCCTCACGCACGGCAACGAGATCTGCGGCAGGGTGGCGGCCACGCACCTGCTCGACAGCGGGGTGCGGCCGCAGATCGGCACGCTGACGGTGAGCCTGGCGCACGTGGAGGCCTACGCTGCCTTCCGCCAGCACGAACCCTTTGCCAACCGGCAACTGGTGCACAACCTCAACCGCATCTGGTCCGACGAATGGCTGGACGGCCCGGAGAGCAGCCCCGAGCTGCGCCGCGCGCGCGAGCTGCGGCCGGTGGTGGCGGCGGCCGACCACATCCTCGACATCCACTCCACCAGCCAGCCGGTGCAGCCGTTCTGGGTGTATCCCGACTTCGCGCGCAACGCGCAGGCGGCGCGGGCGCTGGGCGCGCGCGGCCGGGTGGGCGTGCACCTGGTGATGCCCAGCGGCCTGGGCAGCGGCACACCGCTGATCCAGCACGGCCGCCACGGCCAGCCGGACGGCCGCGGCGTGGCCCTGGTGGTGGAGTGCGGCCAGCACTTCCTGCAGGCCACGGCCGAGGTGGCCACGGCGGTGGCGCTGGACTTTCTGGCGCACTTCGGTCTGATCGAGCGGCCGGCTGACGACCCCCCGCCCGCGCCACCCCAGCGCCGCTTCGCGCTGCTGCAGACCTGCATGGTGCGCACGGCCGATTTCCGCTTCGTGCGGCCGCTGATCGGCTTCGAGACCTTCGCCCAGGGCGAGCTGATCGCCACCGACGGCGACGCCGGCGAGATCCGCGCGCCCTGCGACGACTGCACCGTGTTCATGCCCACGCTGCAGCCGGTGGTGGGCCGCGAGGCGGTGTACCTGACGCGGCTGCTGGATTGAGCATTGATACCGAATCGCCATCAGCGATGTAGAGACCTCTGGGTCTTGGCGGCGTTGTCTTCACCGCAGAGACGCAGAGAACGCAGAGCACACGCAGAGAAAGAATGCAGTTTTTACTATGCGAACCTCGGCGCCCTCTGCGTCTCTGCGGTGAATGGTTTTATTTCTTTGATGACAACTTGGTATGAATCGGCTGTTACCGTCTGCCCGACCAGGCGCTGACAGCTTTTGAAAAGATAGCGAGGAGTTTGGGATGTCCACCGTCGCCCCCATCGATGAAGCGGCCTGCGGGCCGCGCGTGCAGGCCGTGTTCGCCGACATCCGCGCCACGCGCGGCTCGGACTTCATCAACAACTTCTGGCGCTACCTGGCCTTCGACGAGGCGCTGCTCGAAGCCACCTGGGCCGAGGTCAAGCGCGTCATGGCCGCGCCCTCGGCGCTCGACCCGCTGACCAAGGAGATGCTCTACATCGCCGTGTCGGTGGCCAACGGCTGCGGCTACTGCGTGCATTCGCACACCGGCGCCGCGCGCGCCAAGGGCATGACGGCGGCGCAGCACGCCGAGCTGCTGTCCGTCGTCGCACTGGCGGGCAAGACCAACCACCTGGTGACCGCGCTGCAGGTGCCGGTGGATGGCGTGTTCGACCAGGAGGCAGCGGCGCCTGCGCGGCAAAGCTGACTTTTTCACGCCCGCCGACGCCGGGTCATCGGCGCTGCAGCGCTAGGCGCTATAAAGTCGAGCCAAGTCCGCCTCTCCGCCGCGCGTGTTGCGGTGGAGGCTGCGGCCCCACCGTCCACCATGCCCAACGCCCATATCCACAGCCCGCTGGTCAAACGCGCCCGACAGGAAGCCGTGTTCCTGTCGTCGTCGATGATGGACCGCTGCATCGCCGCGACCATCGACGCGCTGGAGGCGGCTGAGCGCCACACCCGCTCGATCGCCGTGCGGCTGGAGTTGGGTGAAGCCTGGGTCGGGCTGGCCAAGCGCCGTGCCGCGCTGCGGGGGGCGTTTCCGGCCCTGCTGGACGAGGCCGTGGGCCGCGCCCTCGATGCGATCGGCGACGTCAGCGTGCTGCCGGCGCGCGAGATCCTGTCCGAGGATGAGTTGACGCTGATCGAGGACGCCGAGGTGTCGCGCTTCGTCGAGGCCTCGCGCCTGCAGCAGACGGTGATGCCGGTGATCGAGGAGGCGCTGACGCAGCTCGATTCGCTGATGAGCTCGGCGCTGGGCCTGCCGGTGGTGCGGGCCGACCTGAACCCGCTGCGCCCCGACGTGCTGTGCGGCACGCTGCTGGAACTGCTGCAGGCGCAGACCGAATCGCCCGAGGTGCATTCGCACTGGGTGCGCCACATCGCCAAGCCCTTTGGGTCAGAGCTGAAGAAGCTGTATGAGGGCGTGGCCGCGATGCTGGAAGAGCAGGGCGTCGAAGAGGCCCGCTACCGCCTGAAGCTGAGCGAGGGCGGGCCCATGCCTTCCGCCGCCGCGGGGGGCGCCGTGCAGGGCGGCGGCAGCGGGGGCGCTGGCTGGGCTGGTGGCGTGGCGCTGCCGGGTGAGCTACCGCCGGATCCCGAGCAGTTGCGCTACCGCCGCGGCGTGCTGCCCAGCATGGACGAGCTGGCGCAGGCGCGGCCGGCCGTGCCGCGTGCGCTGGTGCGCGACTTCCTGTACCAGCCGCAGTGGGTGAGCCAGCACGACGAGCCCCTGCCCCCCGCCTATTACGAGGCGGTGCAGGCGCAGGCAGCGGCGCTCATGCAGGCGCCGGTGCAACTGTACGACGAGGCCACGGCGGCGCGCACCCGCGCGCGTGCGCGGGCCCTCAGCGTGGTCGACCGCCCGGCGCGCAGCGTGGCGCTGGATGCGCCGCTGCCCGAGGCCGAATGGGGCGAAGCCGCATCGGCCCAGGCGCGCACGCGCACCCTGATGGAACTCAAGGGCCAGGCCACGCACGTGCGACAGGCCATCGGCCTGGACGCGGTGCGCATGTTGGTGGAGCAGGTGGCCGACGACCAGCGCGTACTGGCGCCGGTGCGCGAGGCTTTCGTGGCCATGGAGCCGGCCCTGCTGCGCATGGCCATGGCCGATCCGCGCTTCTTCGGCGACGACCACCACCCGGCGCGGCGCTTGATCGAAGGCGTGGCGCAGCGCAGCTTTCACTACAACGACGAATACGGCGAGGACTTCGAGCAGTTCATGGCGCCCGTGCGCCAGGCGGTGCGCGAACTGAACGCGCTGCCCGAGGCCCAGCCCGAGGACTTTGCCACGCGCCTGCAGGCCATCGAGCAGGACTGGCAGCGCCAGGACGAGGCCGAGCAGGACGCCCAGGACCAGGGCCTGCGCTCGATGCACTTCGCGCAGGAGCGGCAGGCGCTGGCCGACAGGATCGCCTGGGAATTCAGCCTGCGCTCCGACCTCGACGGCGTGCCGGCCGTGGTGGCCGACTTCCTGTTCCAGGACTGGTCGCTGGTGATCGCCCACGCCCAGCTGACCGACGAGCGCAGCCAGCTCGACCCTGGCGGCTATCTGGCGGTGGTCAGCGACCTGCTGTGGAGCGTCAAGCGCGAGGCGGCGCTGCGCCAGCCGGCGCGGCTGTTCGAGGTGGTGCCGACCATCGTGCGCACGCTGCGCCGCGGCCTGGACATGCTGGGCAAGGAGCCGGTCGAAACCAAGGCCTTCTTCGATGCGCTGATGCGCTACCACGACCCGGTGCTGCGCCTGCGCCGCCTGCGCAGTGCGCGCGATGCCGAGGCCTCGGGCCTGGCGCCGTTGAGCGACGAATCCGCCCTGATGGCGCTGGAGACCGACCCGGTGCCGCTGGAGCGGCCCAAGCCGCGCGCCGCCGAGCAGCCTTGGCTGGGCCGCCACGAACTGGCCGCGGCCGGCTTCGAGCCCGAGCCGGAAACCGAGCTGGCGTCCTTGACCGACTATGCGGTGCTGGACGCTGACCCGGCCGTGTGGGGGGACCGCGCCGCGGCCGCCGGCTTTGG
>JAEXBL010000206.1 GCA_023394015.1 Pseudomonadota bacterium
CTGCAACGTGGCGCAGCGCCTGGTGGCGGGCGCGCCCGACCTGCGGCTGATTGCCGGCGCCAGCCTGCCCATGCTGCTGCGCGCCGTCACCTACCGTAGCCAGCCGCTGGACGAGATGGCCCAGCGCGCCCTGGCCGGCGGCGTGCAGGGCGCCATGCCGCTGGGCGGCGGCGCGCCACAGAACCAGCCCCGAAGAGCACCGAATGATCAAGAACGACACGACCATCAGCAATAAGCTGGGCCTGCACGCCCGCGCCGCCGCCAAGCTCACCAAGCTGGCCGGCAGCTACCCCTGCGAGGTGTGGATGACCAAGGGCGAGCGCCGCGTGAACGCCAAGAGCATCATGGGCGTGATGATGCTGGCCGCCGGCATCGGCAGCGAGGTCAGCATCGAGACCGACGGCCCGCAAGAGGATGAGGCGATGCAGGCGCTGCTGGCGCTGATTGCCGACAAGTTTGGGGAAGGGGAATGAGCTCCCCCCTGAGCCGCTGCGCGGCTTCCCCCCAAAGGGGGGACAACGCTGGTGGCCCGGGGGGCCCCGGCCACGGCGTTCGCGAGCGGCCTGCTTCGCGGCCATCTGAGGGCCTTGCTGCGCAGGCCTTCATGGCCAGGGCGCGGATGGCAGCAAGGAGCGCGGCATGACCTTTGCCGTCCACGGCATTGCCGTCGCCCGGGGCATCGCCATCGGGCGGGCGGTGCTGGTGGCGTCCGGCCGGGTGGACGTGGCGCACTACCTGATTCCGCCGGAGCAGGTCAAGGCCGAGATCGCGCGCCTGCGCGTGGCGCGCGATGCCGTCATCGACGAGCTGCAGCGCGCGCAGGCCGAGATGCCCAAGGACATGCCGGCCGAGCTGGGCGCCATGCTCGACGTACACCTGATGATGCTGCAGGACGAGACCCTGGGCCAGGACATCCGCCGCTGGATCGAGGAGCGCCTCTACAACGCCGAATGGGCGCTGACCAGCCAGCTCGAGGTGGTCGGGCGCCAGTTCGACGAGATGGACGACCCCTACCTGCGCGAGCGCAAGGCCGACCTGGAGCAGGTGGTCGAGCGCGTGCTGCTGCACCTCAAGGGCGCCGCCACGCCCATTGCCGCGCCGCCGCCGCGCCCGGCGCGCCAGCAGGACCTGGGCCTGGACGACACCGAGGACGTGCCCCTGGTGCTGGTGGCGCACGACCTGTCGCCGGCCGACATGCTGCAGTTCAGGAAAAGCGTGTTCGCCGGCTTCGTCACCGACGTCGGCGGGCGCACCAGCCACACCGCCATCGTGGCGCGCAGCAGGGGCATCCCGGCGGTGGGGGGCGCGCGGTCGGCCAGCGCCCTGGTGCGGCAGGACGACTGGGTCATCGTCGACGGCGACGCCGGCGTGATGATCGTCGATCCCTCGCCCATCATCCTGGCCGAATACGGCTTCAAGCAGCGCCAGGGCGAGCTCGAGCGCGGCCGCCTGGCGCGGCTGAAGCACACCCCCGCCGTCACGCTGGACGGGCAGAAAATCGAGCTGCTGGCCAACATCGAGCAGCCCGGCGACACCGCCGCCGCGCTGGCCGTGGGCGCCGTCGGCGTGGGACTGTTCCGCACCGAGTTCCTGTTCATGGGACGCGCCGGCCAGTTGCCGGACGAAGACGAGCAGTACGCCGCCTACCGCGCCGCCGTCGAAGGCATGCACGGCATGCCGGTGACCATCCGCACCGTCGACATCGGCGCCGACAAGCCGCTGGACGACCGCCGCCCCGACACCCACCTGAACCCCGCGCTGGGCCTGCGCGCCATCCGCTGGAGCCTGTCGGAGCCGGCCATGTTCCTGACCCAGCTGCGCGCCATCCTGCGCGCCGCCGCGCACGGACAGGTGCACCTGCTGATTCCCATGCTGGCGCAGGCCAGCGAGATCCGCCAGGTGTTGGAGTTCATCGACAAGGCGCGCGCCCAGCTCGACGAGCGCGGCGCCGTGCACGGCCCGGTCAAGCTCGGCGCCATGATCGAGGTGCCCGCCGCGGCGCTGCAGCTGCCGCTGTTCTTCCGCCACTTCGACTACCTGTCGATCGGCACCAACGACCTGATCCAGTACACCCTGGCCATCGACCGCGCCGACGAGTCCGTGGCCCACCTGTACGACCAGCTGCACCCCGCCGTGCTGCGCCTGCTGGCCGACACCATTGCCGAAGGCGCGCGCCGCGGCAAGCCCGTGGCCGTGTGCGGCGAAATGGCCGGCGACACCGCCATGACGCGCCTGCTGCTCGGCCTGGGCCTGCGCAGCTTCTCCATGCACCCGTCGCAAATCCTGGCCGTCAAGCAGGAGGTGCTGCGCGCCGACACCGGCAAGCTGAGTGCCTGGGCGCAGGCGGTGCTGGAAAGCGACGAGCCGGGGGCGTTGCTGGAGCAGGCCTGATTCCAGCTCAGTACCGGATCTGACGCCTCAACGCGCCCGCGTCCCCAGCACCGCCGCGCCCAGGATCAGGGCGGTGGCCAGGGCGACCGAACCGCTCAGCGGGCGGCCGGTGGTCCACAGCAGCACCAGGGTGGAGAGCAGTGGCGTCAGGTAGGCCAGCACCCCAATCTGGCGCGCGTCGCCCCGCTTGAGCGCGGCGTCCCACAGAAAGAAGGCGCCGCCCAGCGGCCCCAGGCCGAGCGCGGCGATCAGCACCACGTCACGCGCCGACAGCGCCACGCTGGGCTCCAGCAGCGCGTGGCAGGCCAGCGACAGCAGCCCCGACACCAGGCCGAAGGTGCCGATGGCCGCCGTCGGAAAGCCCTGGCCCGCCAGCGCCAGCCGCTTGGACAGCAGCGAGTAGCTCGACCAGATGAAGGCCCCGCCCGCCGCCGCCGCGAAGCCCATCGGCGCCAGCGGCCCGGCGCTGGCGCCTGCGCCGCCGCGCCCCAGGATGGCGATGGCCGCGCCGGCCAGGCCCAGCAGCGCCGCCAGCACATGCGCCGCCGTCAGCCGCACGCCGGGCAGCAGCAGCGGCGCCATCAGCACGATGCCCAGCGGCCACAGGTAGTTGACCAGGTTGGCCTCCACCGGCGGCGCCAGTTGCAGGCCGGTGAACAGCAGGAAGTGGTAGCCGAACAGCCCGTACACGCCCAGCGCCAGCGCGCGCGGCGCCACCGCCAGCCGCCGCAGGTCGAAGCGCGCCAGCGGCAGCGCGATCAGGCTGCCGGCCAGCAGCCCCAGGCCGGTGAGCAGAAACGGCGGCACATGCGCCAGCGCCGTGCCCAGCGTCGCCAGGCTGGCCCACAGCGCGATGGTGGCCAGGGCGAGCAGGTTGGCGGTGGCGGTGTGCGGGCGCGCGGTGGGCATGGGCCGCGCATCTTATGACGGCGCGGCCGGGGTCCTGTGTCTTTACACGCCCGCGGCCTGCGCCTGCTTGTCGGCGTGGTAGCTGCTGCGCACCATCGCGCCCACGGCGGCGTGGGTGAAGCCCATCTGGTACGCCTCGCGCTCGAACATCTTGAAGGTGTCGGGGTGCACGTAGCGCCGCACGGGCAGGTGGGCGTTGCTGGGCGCCAGGTACTGGCCGATGGTCAGCATGTCCACGCCGTGGGCGCGCAAGTCGCGCATCACCTGCAGGATTTCTTCGTCCGTCTCGCCCAGGCCCACCATCAGGCCGCTCTTGGTGGGCACGCCGGGCACCAGGGCCTTGAATTTCTTGAGCAGGTTCAGGCTGAAGGCGTAGTCGCTGCCGGGGCGCGCCTCGCGGTACAGGCGCGGCACGGTCTCCAGGTTGTGGTTCATCACGTCGGGCGGCGCGGCCAGCAGGATGTTCAACGCGCGGTCGTCGCGGCCGCGGAAGTCGGGCGTGAGGATCTCGATCTGCGTGCCGGGCGATTGCGCGCGCGTGGCGCGGATGCAATCGACGAAGTGCTGCGCGCCGCCGTCGCGCAGGTCGTCGCGGTCCACGCTGGTGATGACCACGTATTTCAGCTTGAGCTGCGCGATGGTGGCGGCTAGGTTGGCCGGCTCGTTCACGTCCAGCGGGTCGGGCCGGCCGTGGCCGACATCGCAGAACGGGCAGCGCCGCGTGCACTTGTCGCCCATGATCATGAAGGTGGCCGTGCCGTGGCCGAAGCATTCGCCGATGTTGGGGCAGCTGGCCTCCTCGCACACGGTGACCAGGTTGTTGCGGCGCAGGATGTCCTTGATCTCGTAGAAGCGCGTGCTGCTGGAGCCGGCCTTGACGCGGATCCAGTCGGGCTTCTTCAGCGCTGGGCCGTCATGCTGCACCTTGACCGGAATGCGCGCCAGCTTGGCGCCGGCCTTTTGCTTGGCGCTGGGGTCGTAGCTGGCGGGCGGCTGCGCCTCGCGCACGACGGGGGCGTGAGGGCCGGCAAGGGGAGTGGTCGAAGGTGTGGACATGGATCGCATCAGAGGGCCAGCAGCCGGGCCAGTTGCGCCGCCAGTTCGTGCGCGGCCTCGTCCCAGGTGGCGGAAACGCCGATTGTAGAAAGATCGACCGTTTGTAGCCCCGCATAGCCGCAGGGGTTGATGCGCTGGAAGGGTGATAGGTCCATCGCCACGTTCAGCGCCACACCGTGCCAGGTGCGGTGGTTGCTGACCTTGATCCCCAAGGCGGCGATCTTGCCCAGACCGCTGAAGTCGGGCTGCGGCGCCGGCTGCCCGGGCGCGCGCCGCTGCGGGCGCTGCGCCAGCACGGCGTGGCTGAACGGGTCATGAAGCCGTACGTAGATGCCCGGCGCGCCCGCCACGCGGTGGCCGGTCACGCCAAAACGCGCCAGCGTGCGGATCATCGCCTCTTCCAGCCGGTGCACGTATTCCTTGACAAAGATGCCGCGCGCTTTGAGGTCGATCAGCGGGTAGGCCACCACCTGCCCTGGCCCGTGGTAGGTCACCTGCCCGCCGCGGTCCGTTTGCACCACCGGAATCTCGCCGGGGTTCAGCAGATGCTCGGGCCGGCCCGCCAGGCCCAGCGTGAACACCGGCGGATGCTCGCAAATCCATAGCTGATCGCGCCCATCAGCCGGGTGCTGCAACGCAAAATCCTTCATGGCCTGGAAGGTGGGGGCGTAGTCCACGCGGCCCAGATAGCGGACATCCATGCGGCGAGTGTGACACCATTGCCCCATGACCACCTTGCGCGCCGTGCAGGCCGACATCACCACCCTGGCGGTGGACGCCATCGTCAACGCCGCCAACTCGAGCCTGCTGGGCGGCGGGGGGGTGGACGGGGCGATTCACCGCGCGGCGGGGCCGGAACTGCTGGCCGAGTGCCGCGAACTGGGCGGCTGCGACACCGGCGACGCCAAGACCACGCGCGGCCACCGCCTGCCGGCCAAGTGGGTGATCCACACCGTCGGCCCGGTGTGGCGCGGCGGCGGGCAGGGCGAGTCGGCGCTGCTGGCGTCGTGCTACCGCCGCTCGGTGCAGGAGGCGCTGCGCGTGGGCGCGCGCAGCCTGGCGTTTCCGGCCATCAGCACCGGCGTGTACGGCTACCCCAAGGCCGCGGCGGCGGCGCTTGCCGTGGCCAGCCTGCGCGAGGCGCTGGCGGCGCAGCCGGGGGCGATCGACGAGGTGCTGCTGTGCTGCTTCAGCGAAGGCGACCTGCGCACCGTGCAGGCGGCGTTGCAGGCGGCATGAGGGGCGTGGGTGCGCTTGCGGGTCGGGATTTGGCCGCCTCTTTGGTTGTCACTGTCCGCGCACGTCCAGCAGTCGCTGGCAGCCTGTCTGCCACCCATTTTGCGGTGCTGGCGCGCCGGCGGGGCGGCGGGCGGGCATGAGGGCCTGGCTGCATTCTCCCGCCTGGCTGCTGCTGGCCGTGGGCAC
>JAEXBL010000310.1 GCA_023394015.1 Pseudomonadota bacterium
GGTGCGCGCGGCGCACGATCTGGGCCTGGCCGTGGTGCCGCTGGTGGGGCCGGTGTCGTTGCTGCTGGCGCTGGCCGCCAGCGGCCTGAACGGGCAGACCTTCGCTTTCGTCGGCTACCTGCCGCAGGACGCGGCGGCCCGCACGGCACGCATCCACGCGCTGGAAGCGCTGGCGCTGAAAACCGGCCAGACCCAGCTGTTCATCGAAACGCCCTACCGCAACCCCGCCCTGTGGCAGACGCTGCTGCACACGCTGCAGCCGCGCACGCGGCTGGCGCTGGCCCAGGGGCTGACGCTGGCCGACGGCCGCGTGCGCAGCGCGCCGGTCAGCACCTGGCGCCGGGCCGGCAGCGACGGGCCAACGCGGGCGCCGGCCGTGTTCGCCATCGGCCCCTGAACCGAGGCACTTTTGTTCAGCGCACGCTGGGCAGGGCCTGCAGCGCCTTCACCGCGCCCTCGCCCACGGCGGCGCCAAAACGGCGGGCAAAGCGCTCGGCCAGGTTCTTCTTGTTGGTGTAGTCCACCAGCTTCTCGGCCTTGACCACCTCGCGCGCCACTGAGTCGATGCTGCCGAAGTCGTCCGCCAGGCCGAGTTGTACCGACTGCTCGCCGGTCCAGAACAGGCCGCTGAACATCTCCGGCGTTTCCTTCAGGCGTTCGCCGCGGCCTTGCTTGACCACGGCGATGAACTGCTGGTGGATCTGATCGAGCATGCGCTGCGCGTGCTGCCTGTGCTCTTCGGACTGCGGGCTGAAGGGATCGAGAAAGCCCTTGTTGTCGCCGGCCGTGAGCAGGCGGCGCTCGATGCCCAGCTTGTGCAGCGTGTCGACGAAGCCAAAGCCGTTCATCAGCACGCCGATGCTGCCGACGATGCTGGCCTTGTCGACGTAGACCTTGTCGGCCGCCGAGGCAATGTAATAGGCGGCCGAGGCGGCGGTTTCCTCGACCACGGCATACACGGGCTTGTCGTGCAGCGCGCGCAGACGGTGGATCTCGTCGGTGATCAGGCCGGCCTGCACCGGGCTGCCGCCGGGCGAGTTGATCAGCAACACCAAGGCCTGCGCGTTCTTGTCTTCCATGGCGCTGCGCAGCGCGGGCAACACGTATTCGGCGCTGGCCTCGGCCTCGTCGGCGATCGCCCCCCTGATGGCGACCATGGCGGTGTGCGGCGCGGTAGCCGTGGTGGAGGGCAGCTCCTCGCGCGCCAGCACCCAGACCAGCGCGCCGATGATCAGCATCCACAACAGGCTTTTGACGATACGCCAGCGCCGCGCGGCACGGCGTTCGCGCACGTCGGCCAGCAGCAGTTTCTCGATGGCTTGGCGCTCCCAGTGAATGGTCTTGGCGTCCAGGGTGACTTCTTGTTTCATGCGGTGTGGCGCGGTTGGCGCAGGGGTCTAAGGCTTGACGGTTGGAATGGGGATTGCGGCTTGGGCACGACTCAGAACTCGATCGGGCGCAAGAGTGCGCTGGTGTGCCAGTGCACCATGCCGTCCTGCTCGCTCAGGCGCACCTTGACCAGCCCGCCCTGGCACGGCCCGCCCACGCAGTCGCCGGTGTCGGGCGCGTAGGCGGCGCCATGGGTGGCGCACAGCAGCCAGCGGCCGGTGTCGTCGAAGAAGCGGCCTTCCTGGTAGTCCATCTCCATGGCCACGTGGGTGCAGCGGTTCAGGTAGGCGTGCACCTGGCCCTCGAAGCGCACGGCAAAGGCGCGCAGGGTCTCGCCGTCATAGACCACGTCGAAGGGCACGGCCAGGCCGCCTTCTTGCAGCTCGGCGCTGGGGCACAGGGGAATGGCTTGGGTATCGGGGTCGGTCATGGGGAGGCAGCAGCTATCGGTACAGAGGGATGAGCACCGGGCGGGCTCAGGCGTGCTCGGCCAGCCAGCGGTGCAGCTCGGCGGTGGAATGGGCGATGAGGCGCGGGCCCAGGGCCTCGAACTCGTGCGGCGGGTGCGCGCCGTAGCTCACGCCCACGCTGGCGCAGCCGGCGTTGGCGGCCATCTGCAGGTCGTGCGTGGTGTCGCCGATCATCAGCGTGCGCTCGGGCTCGGCGCCGAACTCGCGCATCAACTCATGCAGCATGCGGGGGTTGGGCTTGCCGGCGGTCTCGTCGGCGGTGCGCGAGCCGTCGAAGACGCCCTGCAGCTGGCGCGAAGCCAGCACCTCGTCGAGCCCGCGGCGGCTCTTGCCGGTGGCCACCGTCAGCCAGTGGTGGCGGCTTTTCAGGTCGGCCAGCATGGGCAGCACGCCGTCGAACAGGCTGATGTCGTGCTGGGTCGCCAGGTAGTGGTGGCGGTAGCGCTCGCCCAGCTCGGGGTACCGGTGTTTGGGCACGTCGGGGGCTGCGTGGGCCAGCGCCGGCATCAGCGCCATGCCGATGACGTAGGACGCGGCCTCGTCGCTGGGCTGTTGCCCGCCCACGTCCAGCACCGCCTGCTGGATGCTGCGCACGATGATGGCGGTGGAATCGAACAGGGTGCCGTCCCAGTCGAAGCAGATCAGGTCGAATTGGCGCGGGCGGGTCATGAGGGGGGCGCGGTGGGCGTTGAGAAAGCAAGCAGGTCGGCCGGCAACGGGGCGTGCAGCTCCATCCGCTGCGCCGTGGCCGGGTGGGCAAACTGTAGCCGCCAGGCGTGCAAAAACATGCGCTTCAGGCCCTGCTTTTGCAACGCCTTGTTGCGCTCGAAGTCGCCGTACTTGTCGTCGCCAGCGATCGGGTGGCCCTGGGCCGCCAGGTGCACGCGAATCTGGTGCGTACGCCCGGTCTTGATGGTGACCTCGAGCAGGCTGGCCGCATCGCCCGTGGGCAGCACCAGGCGCTGGCGCAGCTTCACCAGGGTGATCGAGCGCATGCCCTCGGGGTCGTCGGGGGCCACCACCTTGACCCGGCGCTCGCCCTCGCCATCGCCCGAGGGCAGCAGGTAGCGGCGCAGCGGCTGGTCGATCACCTTCAGTCGCTCGGGCCAGTCGCCCAGCACCAGCGCCAGGTAGGTCTTGCCGGTCTCGCGGCCGCGAAACTGGTCCTGCAGCGCCTTCAGCGCGCTGCGCTTCTTGGCGATCAGCAGCAGGCCGCTGGTTTCGCGGTCCAGGCGGTGCACCAGTTCCAGAAAGCGCAGGCCGCCGGGCTGGCCGTAGGCGCGCGCCCGGCGCAGCTGCTCGATGACGCCAAAGCTGACGCCCGAGCCGCCGTGCACCGCCACCCCGGCGGGCTTGTCGAGGGCGATCAGGTGCTCGTCTTCCAGCACGATGGGAAATTCGCGCGCCGGCGCCGCGCCGGCCTGCGCGCTGGCCGGCCGCTCGCTCACGCGCACTGGCGGCACCCGCACCACGTCGCCGTCGGCCACCCGCGTGTCGGCGGCGGCGCGGCCCTTGTTCACCCGCACCTCGCCGCTGCGGATGATGCGGTACACGTGGGTCTTGGGCACGCCCTTCAGGTGCCGGATCAGGAAAT
>JAEXBL010000336.1 GCA_023394015.1 Pseudomonadota bacterium
TAATCGGCGGCATGAAGCTCTACAACTACTTCCGCTCGTCCGCCTCGTTCCGCGTGCGCATCGCGCTGCACCTCAAGGGCCTGCCCTTCGACTACGTGCCGGTCCACCTGGCCAAGGGCGAGCAGAAGCAGCCCGGCTTTGCCGCCGTCACCAGCGAGGGCCTGGTGCCGGTGCTGGAGCTGGCCGACGGCCAGCGGCTGACGCAGTCCATGGCCATCATCGAATACCTGGACGAGGCGCACCCCGAGCCCGCGCTGCTGCCCGCCGATGCCCTGGGCCGCGCGCGCGTGCGGGCGCTGTCGCAAATCGTTGCCTGCGAGATTCACCCGCTGAACAACCTGCGCGTGCTGAAGTACCTGGTCCACGAGCTGAAGACCGGCGACGAGGCCAAGAACGCCTGGTACCGGCACTGGGTGCGCCTGGGCCTGCTGGCCTACGAGGCGCGGCTGGCCGAGCGCCCCGGCACCTACAGCCATGGCGACGCGCCCACCCTGGCCGACTGCTGCCTGGTGCCGCAGATCTTCAACGCCCAGCGCTTCGACTGCGACCTGAGCGGCCTGCCGCGCACGATGGCCGTGTTCGAGGCCTGCATGCAGCTGCCGGCCTTCCAGCAGGCCCATCCCGCCGCTTGCCCCGACGCCGAATGATCGCGTCCGCCGGCGACTGGCTGCGGCCCGACTGGCCGGCGCCGCCGCGGGTGCGCGCCCTGTTCAGCACGCGCGGCCGCGGCCCGGTCGATGGCGCCTCGGCAGCGCCGTTCCATTTTTTCAACCTCGGTGATCACGTGGGCGATGCGCCGGTCGCCGTGGCCCGCAACCGCGACCGGTTGCAGCGCGCCCTGGGCGGCGCCCGGCCGGTGTTCATGAACCAGGTGCATGGCGTGGGGGTGCTGCGGCTGCAGGCCGGCGTGGCCGATGGCCTCGTGGCCGATGCCGCCGTGAGCGACGAGCCCGGCCTGGCCTGCACGGTGATGGTGGCCGACTGCCTGCCGGTGCTGCTGGCCGACACCCAGGGCCGCGCGGTGGCGGCGGCGCACGCCGGCTGGCGCGGCCTGGCGGGCGGCGTGCTGGAGCGGGCCGTGGACGCCCTCAGGGCCCTGGTGGCTGCCCCGCAAGCGCCGGATGCCGCCGATGCCGAAACGTCCCAGCTCATCGCCTGGCTCGGCCCCTGCATCGGCCCGCGCATGTTCGAGATCGGCCCCGAAGTGTGCCAGGCTTTCGTCGCCGCCGATGCCGGCGCCGCGGCCTGCTTTGCCGCCCGGCCGTCCGGCAAGTACCTGGCCGACCTGCCGGCCCTGGCCCGGCGGCGCCTGGCGGCCAGCGGCGTGGCGCGCGTGTACGGCAACGACGGCAGCGACGAGTGGTGCACCGTGCAGCAGGCCGGGCGTTACTTCTCCTACCGGCGCGACCAGGCCCTGCACGGCGGCACCGGGCGCATGGCGGCCTGCATCTGGCTGGCCTGAGCCCGGCCGCGCCGCGCCATGCCCCCGCCCAGGCCCCATGATTGGCCGGGCCGGGGCTGACACCCAGGTGACTCGTCGTATATTGACGCTGTGTCAGGACCTTGTCACCCGCACCGCGCATACTTGGCGGCAACGCCATGCACCGTCGGTGTCGTGATCCCATCCGCATGCAAGACAAAGGAGACAGCATGAACCAGCCCAGCACCTTGTGGCAGCAAATGATGGCCAGCTTTCCCCAGACCATGGTGGGCAACCCCGTGGGGCAGGGCTTTGCCGAAACCTGGCTGAAGGCCTTCCAGCAGTTCCAGAACCTGGACCTGGGCGGGGCCGCCCAGGGCGTGCCGCCGCTGGACGCGCCGCAGGTCAGCATTGCGCCCGAGAAGCTGGTGGAGCTGCAGCAGAACTACGTGCGCGAAGCCAGCGAGCTGTGGAACCAGACCCTGCAGGCCAACCCCACGCTGAAGGACCGCCGCTTCAGGAACGAGGCCTGGACGCTGAATCCGCTGGCCTCGTTCACCGCCGCCGTTTACCTGCTGAACGCCCGCACCCTGATGGCCATGGCCGAGGCCGTGGAAGGCGACGAGAAAACCAAGAACCGCGTGCGCTTTGCCGTCGAGCAGTGGATGGCCGCCGCCTCGCCCAGCAACTACCTGGCCTTCAACGCCGAGGCGCAGCAAAAGGCCATCGACACCCACGGCGCCAGCCTGGCCAAGGGCCTGGCCAACATGCTGCAGGACATGAAGCAGGGCCACATGTCGATGACCGACGAGAGCGTGTTCGAGGTCGGCAAGAACGTGGCCACCACCGAGGGCGCGGTGGTGTTCGAGAACGCGCTGTTCCAGCTCATCGAATACAAGCCGCTGACCGAGAAGGTGCATGAAAAGCCCTTTCTGCTGGTGCCGCCCTGCATCAACAAGTACTACATCCTCGATTTGCAGCCGACCAACTCGCTGATCCGCTACGCCGTCAGCCAGGGCCACCGCACTTTCGTGGTGAGCTGGCGCAACCCCGACGCCTCGCTGGAAAAGGCCACCTGGGACGACTACATCGAGCACGCCGCCATCGAGGCCATCAAGCGCGTGCAGGACATCACCGGGGCCAAGCAGATCAACGCGCTGGGCTTTTGCGTCGGCGGCACCATCCTCACCACCGCGCTGGCCGTGCTGGCCGCCCGCGGCGAAAAGCCCGTGGCCAGCGCCACGCTGCTGACCACCCTGGTGGACTTCACCGACACCGGCATCCTCGACGTCTTCATCGACGAGAACATGGTCAAGTACCGCGAGATGCAGATGGGCTCCGGCGGCATGCTGAAAGGCCAGGACCTGGCCAGCACCTTCAGCTTTCTGCGCCCCAACGACCTGGTGTGGAACTACGTGGTCGGCAACTACCTCAAGGGCGAAACCCCGCCGCCGTTCGACCTGCTGTACTGGAACAGCGACTCCACCAACCTGCCCGGCCCTTTCTACGCCTGGTACCTGCGCAACACCTACCTGGAGAACAACCTCATCAAGCCCGGCAAGCTCACCGTCTGCGGCGAGAAGATCGACCTGGGCAAGGTGGACCTCCCGGTCTACATCTACGGCTCGCGCGAGGACCACATCGTGCCCATCGGCGGCGCCTATGCGTCCACGCAGGTGCTGCCGGGCAAGAAGCGCTTCATGATGGGCGCCTCGGGCCACATCGCCGGCGTCATCAACCCGCCGGCGGCCAAGAAGCGCAGCCACTGGGTGCGCGACGATGGCA
>JAEXBL010000346.1 GCA_023394015.1 Pseudomonadota bacterium
GCCGGCGCCAGCGCCGCCCATGGCCCGGCCGGCAGCGGCTGGCGCTGCGTGGCCGGGCGCACCACCTTGCGCGTGCCGAAGATCAGGAAGATGGGCAGGCCCAGGTAGGGAAAGGCCGCAATGCCCATCACCCAGGCCAGCGCCGAATAAGGGTGCCGCCGCTGGCGCCGCACCCGGGTGATGACGATGTAGGTCAGCAAACCCGCGGCCACGAAGGCGGCGTGCTCCAGCGCGGTGAGGGCGGGCAGGCGGATCATGCGGGTGCGTGGCGGTGCGGTCAGGAGCGGCTGGCGATGGCCGGAAGGGTGCGGGCGGCCGAAAAAAGGGCCAAGACGCGGTGCGCCGGTGCTGGGCCGCCCACGGCATTTTGTCACTGCGCGGGGGCACCCTCCGGGCGGCCCGGCCCCTGGCCCCGATAATCGCCGCATGTCCTCACCCAAAGTGCTGTTCGGCTTTCACGCCGTCGGCGTGCGCCTGAAGACGGCGCCCGCGTCCATCGTCGAGCTGTATGCCGACCCGACGCGGCGCGACGCGCGCATGAAGCAGTTTCTGAACCGCGCCGCCGCCGCCGGCGTGCGCGTGATCGAGGCCGACGCGCCGCGCCTGGCCAGGCTGTGCGGCAGCCCCGGCCACCAGGGCGTGGTGGCGCGGGTGCAGGCGCTGGAAGGCGGCCGCACGCTGGACGAGTTGCTGGACGACCTGCAGGAGCAGGGCGCGGTGCCGCTGCTGCTGGTGCTGGACGGTGTGACCGACCCGCACAACCTGGGCGCCTGCCTGCGCGTGGCCGACGGCGCCGGAGCGCACGCCGTGATCGCGCCCAAGGACCACGCCGCCGGCATCAATGCCACCGTGGCCAAGGTGGCCAGCGGCGCCGCCGAAACCGTGCCCTACTTCATGGTCACCAACCTGGCGCGCACGCTGAAAAGCCTGCAGGCGCGCGACATCTGGGTCGTCGGCACCGCCGGCGAGGCCGAGCGCACGCTGTATGAGGCCGACCTGAAGGGGCCGACCGCCCTGGTGCTGGGTGCCGAGGGGCCGGGCATGCGCCAGCTCACGCGCAAGACCTGCGATGAGCTGGTGCGCATCCCCATGCTGGGCGCCGTGGAAAGCCTGAACGTCAGCGTGGCCAGCGGCGTGTGCCTGTACGAGGCGCGGCGCCAGCGCGGCGTGGTGGCGGCCACCGCTTGACGCTTGTCGGTGTGGCTCAGGGCAAGCGCCGCTCAAGCCTGCTTAAGCCGCGCGCCCGTCGAAATGCGTGCGCGGGATCACATCAAGGTCAATGCTTTCGATGCAGCGCAGGTTGATGGCGGCCACGGCATGCCCTTGCGGGTCGATTGCTTCGCCATACGGATGGATGCCGCAGACGGGGCAGAAGCGGTGCCGAATCACGTGCTCATGAAAGGTGTAGGTGCCGGCCATCGATTCCGGCGTCTGCAGCCGCAGCCGTTCGCGCGGCACGAACCAGAGCAGCGCGCCTTTGCGCACGCAGATCGAGCAGTTGCAGGCCAGGGCGCTGTCGATCTCGCCGTCGACTTCGAAGGCGATGCGACCACAGTGGCAGCTTCCGGTGTGGGTGATCATGGGTGTTTTGCCGTCTAGCGCTCACGCCTGTTCGCAGGCCTGCTTGAGCGCTTGCAGCACCTGGCCCCAGGCGTGGTTGTTGAAGCCGGCAAAGCGCCCGCGCAGGTCGTAGCCGATGTGGCGGAAGTCGAGCGTGGTCAGGGTGGCGATGGGCGCCGGGCTGCAGGCGCGCTCGACCAGCGCGGCGCCGCTGTCGCCCTCGCTCAGCTCGAACACGAAGCGCGTGCCGACCCAGGCGGCGGCCGGGTTGTCGGGCGGGTACTGGCCGATGCAGGTCCACTCGACGCGGGTGTCGGGCAGCCGCTCGACCACGCGCAGCTGCACGGTGCCGTAGGGTCCGGCCTCGTGCGTCAGCACCAAGCCCTCGGGCGTGGGCACTTCGGTCTGTGCAGACCACCAGCGGCCGATCTGCTCCGGCTCGGCAATGGCGCGGTACACCGCGGCGCGCGGCGCGCGGATGGCGAGTTGATGGTGCAAGGTGTCGTTCATCGTGCTCATTGCATCGAATGCAGGCCGATCAGGTTGCCCTCGGTGTCGGTGACCAGGGCGCAGAAGCCGTATTCGCCGATGGCGAACTTGGGCTTGACGACCTGGCCGCCGGCGGGCTCGACGCGGCCCTGCTCGACGGCGCAGTCGCCGCAGCCGAAGTACACCAGCGTGCCGCCGTTGCCCTGGGGCGCGCCGTCCATCTTCACCAGCGCGCCGCTGGCGCCCATGGTGCTCATGTCGCCGGGGAAGGACAGCATCTGCGCGCTTTGCACCTCGCCCTCGGGCGACTTGAGGGGCTCCAGCTTGCACTGGAACACGCTTTCATAGAAGGCTTGCGCGCGCGGCATGTTCTGCACGTAGATCTCGAACCAGACGACGGGGTTGGGTTTCATGGTGACGGTCCTTTGCGGATAGATGAAAAGGATCAAGCGTGCCCCTCGACGTGGCGCGCGAAGTTGTCCAGGATGGACTGCCAGCCCTGGCGCTGCTGCTCGGCGGTGTGCGTGCCCTCGGCGTCGAAGCTTTCGCGCACCGTGACGGCGTTGCCTGCCGACAGGAACTCGATGCGCACC
>JAEXBL010000375.1 GCA_023394015.1 Pseudomonadota bacterium
ACCTACGTACCCCGCTGGCGCGGCTGCGGCTGGAAACCGAAATGAGCGTGCCCGATGCCGAGGCACGCGACCACATGGTGGCCGACATCGAGCAGGTCGACACCATCATCGACAAGTTCCTCGACTACGCCCGGCCCGACCACGTGACGCTGCAGCCGGTGCCGCTGGCCGAGTTGGCCGACGCCTGCGCCGCGCCCTTCATCCCGCGCGAGGACATGCAGGTGCAGATCGACATCCCGCCCGAGCTGCGCGTGATGGCCGACGAGGTGGAGCTGTCGCGCGTGCTCGGCAACCTGCTGGAGAACGCGCGCCGCTACGGCCAGACGCCGGGCACCGGCGTCACCCGCGTGCGCATCGCCGCCACCGCGCGCGAGCAGTGGGTGACGCTGCGCGTGCGCGACCACGGCCCCGGCGTGGCGTCCGAGGTGCTGCCCAGCCTGACGCGGCCGTTCTTTCGCGGCGACAGCGCGCGCACCGCCGCCACCGGCGCCGGCCTGGGCCTGGCCATCGTCGCCAAGATGGTGGAGAACATGGGCGGCGCGCTGAGCATGAGCAACAGCCCCAGCGGCGGCCTGATGGCCGTCATCCGCCTGCAGCAGGCGCCCGAGCAGCGCCCCGGCCACCCGCTGCTGAAGAAGCGCCGCACGCGCTCCGGGCCTGAATGAAGGGCGGCGCCGGCGGCTACTGAAGCAGCAGCACCGCGGCGCGCGCCTCGATGGCCGCGCCCTGCCCCACCGGGCCCAGCCGCTCGGCCGTCTTGGCCTTCACGTTGACCTGCGCCGCGGCCACCTCCAGCACGTCGGCAATGCGCGCCACCATGGCCGGAATGTGCGCCGCCAGCCGCGGCGCCTGGGCGATCACCGTGCTGTCGACGTTGCCGATACGCCAGCCGGCAGCACGCACGCGACGCGCCGCCTCGGCCAGCAGCACGGCCGAATCGGCGCCGCGAAAGCGCGCGTCGGTGTCGGGAAAGTGCCGGCCGATGTCGCCCAGCCCGGCCGCGCCCAGCAGCGCGTCGGTGATGGCGTGCAGCAGCACGTCGGCGTCGGAATGGCCCAGCAGGCCGTGCGTGTGCGCGATCGGCACGCCGCCGATCACCAGCGGCCGGCCCGGCACCAGGGCGTGCACGTCCCAGCCTTCGCCGATGCGGATGCTCATGACGAATGACCTCGCTGCGCGTCGATGACGGCGGCTGCGCCGACATGACCCAACCGCGCGCCCTGGCCAACGCCATCACTCCCCAACTCGGCCGCACCGGCGGCCCGATCCATCGTCATCACATGCGGCTCCTCAGCACGGCCTCGGCCAGCGCAAAGTCTTCGGGATAGGTCAGCTTGAAATTCTGCG
The DNA here is from genome assembly GCA_023394015.1 of Pseudomonadota bacterium. Classification (GTDB taxonomy): domain Bacteria; phylum Pseudomonadota; class Gammaproteobacteria; order Burkholderiales; family Burkholderiaceae_C; genus Ottowia. The sequence continues at coordinate 1,348 of JAEXBL010000375.1, forward strand.
CGCTGCCCGGCACCAGCAGCGGTGCGTGGCCGGCCGCCTCGATGGCGCTGGCCTCGTCGGTGATGCCGGCAAAGCCGCCGGACACATGCTGCGCCAGCGCATCGCGCAGCAGGCCGATGCGGAACATCTGCGGCGTCTGCGCCAGCCACTTGCCCGCGCGGTCGATGGTGGCCGCCACGCGGCCGTCGGCTCCAGCGGCCTTCAGCGTGTCGGGCAGCGGCAGCGCCAGCAGGCCGCCCACGGCATCGGGCAGGCAGGCGTCGATCAGCGCGTCGATCTGCGCCGGCGTGACCAGGCAGCGTGCGGCATCGTGCACCAGCACCCAGTCGGCGGGCCGCGCGCCATCGGCCAGCAGGCGGTTCAGGCCGTTGAACACGCTCTCGGCGCGCGTGGCGCCACCGCAGCACGCTACCGATACCGAGGCATCCTGCGCCTGCAGCACATCATCGCCCGGCGCCACCACCATCAGCACGCGGGCGATGCGCGGCACGGCGGCAAACGCCGCCAGCGTGTGCGCCACCACCATCTGCCCGGCCAGCGGCTGGTACTGCTTGGGGCTGGTGGTCCCGGCGCGCGAGCCGGTGCCGGCACAGGGCAGCAGGGCAAAGCAACGCGCATCGCTCATGGGGCGGGCCTCAGCTCAGGTGGCGGTCAACGAAGGTCCGTGCGCTGACGATCTCGGCACCTGCGTGCCGCGCCAGATCCAGCAGGCCACTCTTGTCGCCGGTGACGATGGCCTGGGCGGCGCCGGCCTGCGCCAGGGCCAGCAGGTAGTCGTCCGCCGGGTCCGGTGAGCGCCGCACGGCGGGCAACGCGTCCACCCAGCGAGACAGCGCGCGCAGGTCGTTCACCATGCGCCCGGCCTCGGCAGGCCGGATGCGCAGGCGCACCGCCACGCGCCGCGTCACCTCGCGAACTTCGTGCAACTGGGCCGCGCAGCACAGCAGTTCCAAGCGGCCCTGGCGCCAGGCTTCGTAGATGCGGTGGGGCGGCGTGCCGGAGGTGATGAGCGCGGACACCAGGATGTTGGTGTCGAGCACCACCCTCATGCTTGGCGCACGGCGTCCAGCGCCTCGTCGATCAGGGCCTGCAGGGCGTCCGGATCGGCATCGGCGTGGCGCGCCTTCACCGACTGGACGGCCTGGTCGAAGAGGCGCCAGCGCACCGCCTCTTCGACGAAGCGCGACAAGTCGCCCTTCTTCATGCCTTGCGCGCCCAGGTACTCGCGCAGGCTGGCATCCACCTCGGGGCTGACGGTGAGGCTCCAGCGCGCAGGTGCGCTGGCGGCAGATGTGACAACAGACGTGGACATGGCGGAAGTTGAGCACATAAACACACTGACGTCAATTTTCGCGCCTGTCGAACACGACGACTGAACCCTGACTGCTCCTGAATCAGGAGCAGTCTGCACCCTGCCCGCCAAGCGGCCCACAGAAAGTCCCATTGAAACAGGGGCAACCAGCGCCACGTACAATGCGCCCCTTGCACCCCCGCCCAAGCCCGGCCGGGGGTTTTTGTCGTTTCTGCTGCCGACCCCCACCCCATGGACCTGCCCAAGCTCACCCCCGGCAAACGCCACGCCCTGCCCCGCCCGCCGGGGTCCAGCGATGCCCTGCTGCTGGCGCAGCTGGCGCGGCGCGAGGCCGGCGCGAAGCGCCTCACGGCCGTGGTCACCGCCGACGCCAGCGCCGCGCTGCGGCTGCGGAACGAGCAGGCCTTTTTCGCGCCCGACCTGCGCAGCGTGCTGTTCCCCGACTGGGAAACCCTGCCCTACGACAGCTTCAGCCCGCACCAGGATCTGATCAGCGAACGGCTGGCCACGCTGTGGGCAATCCGCCAGCAACAGGCCGATCTGGTGCTGCTGCCGGCCACCACGGCGCTGTATCGGCTGGCGCCGCCCTCGTTTCTGGCCGGCACCACCTTCCATTTCAAGCAGGGGCAAAAGCTCGACGAGGCGGCGCTGAAAAGCCAGCTCACCCTGGCCGGCTACACCCACGTGACGCAGGTGGTCAGCCCCGGCGAGTACGCGGTGCGCGGCGGGCTGATCGACCTGTTCCCCATGGGCAGCCCCATGCCCTACCGCGTCGACCTGTTCGACGACGAGATCGACTCGATCCGCGGCTTCGACCCAGACACCCAGCGCAGCCTGTACCCAGTGCCCGAGGTGCGCCTGCTGCCGGGCCGCGAGTTCCCCACCCATGAGGCGGCGCGCACCAAGTTCCGCCAGCGCTGGCGCGAGCTGCTGGAGGGCGACCCCACGCGCAGCCGCATCTACAAGGACATGGGCAACGGCGTGGCCACGGCGGGCATCGAGTACTACCTGCCGCTGTTCTTCGACGACACGGCGACGGTGTTCGATTACCTGGGCAGCGAAGCCACCCTGGTGCTGCACGGCGACCTGGAAGCCGCCTTCCAGCAGTTCGCGCAGGACACGCGCGAGCGCTACCGCCTGGCGCAGGGCGACCCCGAGCGGCCGGTGCTGCCGCCCGAGGCGCTGTTCCTGAACGCGGAAGACTTCTACCTGCAGGCCAAGCCGCACGCGCAACTGGCGCTGCGCCCCGGCGTGGAGGACGTGGCCGATGCCGCCTTCGCCCAGAAGCTGCCCGAGCTCACGGTGGTGCGCGGCGCCGACGACCCGCTGGCGCGCCTGTCGTCGCACATCGCCGCCAGCGGCCGGCGCACCCTGGTGCTGGCCGAAAGCGATGGCCGGCGCGAGAGCCTGCTGGACTTTCTGCGCGCCTCGGGCCTGAACCCGCCGGCCTTCGACTCGCTGGCCGAGTTCGAGGCCAGTGACGAGCCGGCCGGCATCGCCAGCGCGCTGGTGGCGCGCGGCTTTGCCTGGATCGAGGGCGGCATCGACTTCGTCACCGAGACCGAGCTGTTCGCCGCCGGCACCAGCGCCCGCCGCCGCCGCAAGCAGGAGCAGGTGAGCGATGTCGAGGCGCTGATCAAGGACCTGAGCGAGCTGAAGGTGGGCGACCCGGTGGTGCATGCGCAGCACGGCATCGGCCGCTATCGTGGCTTGATCCACATGGACATGGGCGCGAAAAACCCCGATGGCTCGCCCGCCCTGCAGGAGTTTCTGCACCTCGAATACGCGGCCGAGGCCACGCTGTACGTGCCGGTGTCGCAGCTGCACCTCATCGGCCGCTACACCGGCGTCAGCGCCGACGAGGCGCCGCTGCACCGGCTGGGCAGCGGCCAGTGGGAAAAGGCCAAGCGCAAGGCGGCCGAGCAGGTCCGCGACGCCGCCGCCGAGCTGCTGAACATCTACGCCCGCCGCGCCGCGCGCGAAGGCCACGCCTTCCGCTACTCGCCGCACGACTACGAGGCGTTCGCGGCCGACTTCGGCTTCGAGGAAACCGCCGACCAGAAGGCCGCCATCCACGCCGTGGTGCAGGACATGGTCAGCCCGCAGCCGATGGACCGCCTGGTGTGCGGCGACGTCGGCTTCGGCAAGACCGAGGTCGCGCTGCGCGCCGCCTTCGTGGCGGTCACGGGCGGCAAGCAGGTGGCCTTTCTGGCGCCCACCACGCTGCTGGCCGAGCAGCATTACCAGACGCTGGCCGACCGCTTTGCCAAGTGGCCGGTCAGGGTGGCGGGCATGAGCCGCTTCAACTCCACCAAGGAGGTCAACGCCACGCTCAAGGGCCTGGCCGACGGCAGCGTGGACATCGTGGTCGGCACGCACAAGCTGCTGTCCGACAAGACGCAGTTCAAGAACCTGGGCCTGCTCATCATCGACGAGGAGCACCGCTTCGGCGTGCGCCACAAGGAGCAGATGAAGCAGTTCCGTGCCGAGGTCGACGTGCTCACGCTCACCGCCACGCCGATCCCGCGCACCATGGGCATGGCGCTGGAGGGCCTGCGCGACTTGAGCGTGATCGCCACCGCGCCGCAGCGGCGCCTGGCCATCAAGACCTTCGTGCGCAGCGAAAGCCAGGGCGTGATCCGCGAGGCCGTGCTGCGCGAGTTGAAGCGCGGCGGGCAGGTCTACTTCCTGCACAACGAGGTCGAGACCATCGAGAACCGGCGCCAGGTGCTGGAACAGATCCTGCCCGAGGCGCGCATCGCCATCGCCCACGGCCAGATGCCCGAGCGCGAGCTGGAGCGGGTGATGCGCGACTTCGTCGCCCAGCGCCACAACCTGCTGCTGTGCTCGACCATCATCGAGACCGGCATCGACGTGCCCAGCGCCAACACCATCGTCATCGCCCGTGCCGACAAGTTCGGCCTGGCGCAGCTGCACCAGCTGCGCGGCCGGGTGGGCCGCAGCCACCACCAAGCCTACGCCTACCTGATGGTGCCCGACGTGCAAAGCCTGACCAAGCAGGCCGCGCAGCGGCTCGACGCCATCCAGCAGATGGAGGAACTCGGCTCCGGCTTTTACCTGGCCATGCACGACCTGGAAATCCGCGGCGCCGGCGAGGTGCTGGGCGAGAACCAGAGCGGCAACATGATGGAGATCGGCTTTCAGCTCTACAACGAGATGCTGGCCGAGGCGGTGAAGGCGCTCAAGGCCGGCAAGGAGCCCGACCTGCTCAGCCCCATGCAGGCCACCACCGAGATCAACCTGCACGCGCCTGCCCTGCTGCCCAGCGACTACTGCGGCGACGTGCACCTGCGCCTGTCGTTCTACAAGAAGCTGGCCACCGCCAGGACCAACGAGCAGATCGACGCGCTGCTGGAAGAGATCGTCGACCGCTTCGGCAAGCTGCCGCCTCAGGCGCAGACGCTGATCGACGTGCACCGCCTGCGGTGCTTGAGCCAGCCCTATGGCGTGCAGAAGGTCGACGCGGCGCCGGGCGTCATCAACATCGGCTTCAAGCCCAACCCGCCGATCGACCCCCTGTCCATCATCCAGATGATCCAGAAGAACAAGCACATCAAGCTGGCCGGCAACGACAAGCTGCGCATCGAGAAAGCCTTGCCCGAGCCGGCGGCCCGGGCGCAGATGGTGCGCGACGTGCTGCGCCACCTGCAGCCGGCCGCCGCCGCTGCCTGAGCCGGCGCCCGGGCGGCGGTCCTACAGCCCAAGCCGGCGCCGGTGCACACGGCAGGCCGGCGCCGCGGCATAGAGTGAACCCCAGGCTTTGCGTGTTCGGTCACGTTCCGATGGCCCCAAGGCCGGCACCGGGCGCGATTCAGCCGTATAAAGCCGTATAAGACAGCCGCGGCCCAAGCCCTCGCTTCAACCCGCGCCGCCGCTTGCGTTCTTGTTGTCACCCATGTCTTTGTCGAGCCGTTTTCTCACCATCGCCCGGCAGCCCCGCCTGCTCGCCCTGGGCGCCCTGGCCTGCGCGCTGGCGCTGCCGGCCCAAGCCGCCCATCCGCACGGCGACGCCCTGCCCGCCCCCGACGCCGCCGGCATGGTGCGGCAGTTCGCACAGGACGTAGTGCGCTCGGCCGACGCCGGCGGCCGCACCTTCGGCGTCATCGACAAGCCCTCGGCCACGCTGTTCATCTTCGATGCCCAAGGCCGCCCGGTCGCCAGCTCGCCGGTGCTGGTGGGGCAGGCCGTGGGCGACGTGGCGCCGCCCGACATCGGCACCCGGCCGCTGTCCAAGGTCAGGCGGCACGAGAAGGTGACCAACGCCGGCCGCTTCGTCACCGAGGCCGGCCACAACCACCAGGGCGAAGACATCGTCTGGCTGGACTACGAGGGCGCCCTGTCCATGCACCGCGTGCGCAACGTGCCCGGCGAAGGCCGCACCCGGCGCCTGCAGACCCCCACCGTGGCCGACAACCGCATCTCGTTCGGCTGCGTCAACGTGCCGGCCAGCTTTTACGACCGCTACGTCGATCCGCTGTTCAGCCGCACGCCCGGCGTGGTCTACGTGCTGCCCGAAACCCAGCCGCTGGCCAGCGTGTTCCCCTTTGTCAGCGGCGGCGCGCCCGCCCAGGCGCTGGCGCAGCAAGACAACCACGCGCGCTGAGGCGCTGACGCCCTCAGCCGGCCGCTGGCCGGCCGGGCGCACGCTCGCCAGCGCGGCGCCCATCCGCTGCGCCTGTGCCTTCCGCCTGGGCCAGCCAGGCCGCGCGGCGCGCCTCATCGCTGGCGCGCACGGGGCCAAAGCGCGTCACCCGCACCGGCTTGAAGCCGCAAAAGCGCAGCGTGCTGCGCACCAGTTGCTTTACCGTCGGGTCGCCCTGCAGCAGGCGCAGGTACCAGCCGGGCGAATCGGTGCTCAGCAGCACCCGCGCCGAGCGACCCGCCAGCAGGCCCAGCGGACGGCCATTGGGCTGGTAGCGGTAGGCCCAGCCGCGCTCGAACAGGCGGTCGACAAAGCCCTTCAGCAACGCCGGCACCGAGCCCCACCACAACGGCGTCACCACGCACAGATGGTCGCAGGCCTCGATGGCCGCGCGGGCGCGGCGCAGATCGGGCTCCAGCGCCTGCTCGCCGCGGTAGCCCTGGTGCAGCACCAGGTCGAAGCGCAGATCGCGCAGCGCCAGCACTGCCACGTCAACGCCTGCGCGGCGCGCGCCCTCGGCATAGCGCGCGGCCAGCGCGCTGCACAGCGATTGCGGGTTGGGATGGGCGTCGATGACCAGCAGCTTCGGCATGGCGGCTCCTTGTCTTGGCATCATAAGGAGGCGGCGCGACCGAACCGCGCTCAGAATCGCCGGGTTCATGGGCAGCGCCCGCACCGCACCGCACACCCGTTCGGCGGCGGGCAGGGATAATGGCCGCTCCGGCCCCCAGCGCCCGCCCCAACAGCGCCAACAGCTATTCATTCAGAAGCAACATGATTGACGACCCCAGCACGTCCCCCCCGCGCGAGATCAGCCCCGGCCTCACGGTGCGCGGCATCCAGCCGCCGCTGCGGCTGCGCGACTTCAAGCTGATCGCCTTCGACATGGACTCCACCCTCATCAACATCGAGTGCGTGGACGAGATCGCCGACGCCGCCGGCCGCAAGGCCGAGGTGGCCGCCATCACCGAGGCCGCCATGCGCGGCGAGATCAGCGACTACAAGCAAAGCCTGCGCCAGCGCGTGGCGCTGCTCAAGGGCGTGCGCGAGGAGCACCTGGCGCAGGTCTATCGCTCGCGCCTGCGCCTCAATCCCGGCGCCGCCGAGCTGGTGCTGGCCTGCAAGGCGGCGGGGCTGAAGATCCTGCTGGTGTCGGGCGGCTTCACCTACTTTGCCGACCGCCTGCGCGACCGCCTGGCGCTGGACTTTGCGCGCAGCAACAAGCTGGAAATCGTGGACGGCCAGCTCACCGGCCGCATGCTCGACCAGAGCTGGGGCGACATCGTCGACGGCGCCATGAAGCGCCAGACCCTGCTGCGCGTGTGCAGCCTGCTCGGCTGCGAGCCGTCCCAGGCCATCGCCATGGGCGACGGCGCCAACGACCTGGAAATGATGAGCGCCGTCGGCCTGTCGGTCGCCTACCGCGCCAAGCCCAAGGTGCGCGAGCAGGCCAGCGTGGCGATCGACATGGGGGGGTTGGATCGGTTGCTGGAGCTATTTGGCGAGGAATAAACGCTGAGTTAGCCATTGTTCTGCTTCCGCCATGACTCAAGCACGAAAAGTCCGAGAGTGTGAGCTGAGTGAACAGCTAACCGAGCATGACGTGGTTCAAGACGGTATGGGGCTTTCCCGGCTCCGTGCGCTGAGCTGGCGTGTGTGCGAAGCGAGCCAATCCCATGGACGACCGAAAGAAGTCCAGTCAGGATTTGCTGAAGGTCCTGATCTTCAACTCTGCTTGGATCGATCCCGAGGTGTTTGCGAACTACAGCCCAAACAGATTGCAAGTCTTGTTTAGCCGGAGCAGGAAGATTCTCGTCCGCGATGATAACTTTGCAGATCGATTCGAGGATATTACTCGCAGCAGATACAGCCTCACGAGGCGAGGCCGTTGCATTTTGTACGGCGCGTTGAAACTCTTGGTCGATTGAGTCAAGGTCTCGGTTACGTATGAACTCGGAAAGTGCTCTGGTTGGGGCGCCAAGAGCTCCCACCACTTTTCCACCCTTTACGTACTGAAGTTCCGCCTCAGCTAGCGCTTTGCGAATTCTGTCGCGCTTGTCAATTTTCTCCTTGTCCCAACGGTCGTTGGGGTTGAGAACCTCTTCCATGTAGCCCTCAAGCACACGCCCAAGAACGTGTAGCGGGTCAGCCGCTTCCTTATTCGTTCTCCTGAGCCAAGCGAGCGCCTTAGCGTGTTTACTCCCTGCAGGCGGATCGCCTGGGGCATTCGCGTAGGTAAACAAGCTATCGAGTGTTGCGTGAGTTTCCCGCTCCGAAGCGAGGTCTGCCGTCAACGAAAGTACTGCTGCGGGAATCGACTGGACCATAGTGCAATGGCTAACCTTGATTTATCCCTCAGTTGTGGGTTTTAACAGCAAAATAACCGATCAAACCCACACCCGAACCTTACCAGCCGGCCTACGCCGCGACCGCCGGCAACCCCGACAGCGCCTGCGCCAGTTCCTTTTCGTCGTAGCTCTGGTCGGTCAGTTCGCCGGCGAAGTATTTCTGGTAGCTGCCCATGTCGAAGTGGCCGTGGCCGCTGAGGTTGAACAGAATGGTTTCGGCCTTGCCTTCGCGCTTGCAGCGCAGGGCTTCCTCGATGGCGCCTTTCACGGCGTGGTTGGCTTCCGGCGCCGGTACGATGCCTTCGGCACGGGCGAAGGTGACGCCGGCTTCGAAGCACTGGTTCTGCGTGTAGGCGGTGGCTTCCAGCAGGCCCAGCTCCTTGACGTGGCTGACCAGCGGCGCCATGCCGTGGTAGCGCAGGCCGCCGGCGTGAAAGCCGGGCGGGGTGAAGGTGCTGCCCAGGGTGTGCATCTTGGTCAGCGGCGTCAGGTGCGCGGTGTCGCCAAAGTCGTAGGCGTATTTGCCGCGCGTGAGGCTCGGGCAGGCGGCCGGCTCCACCGCCACGATGCGCGGCCTGGCGCCGCCGCGCAGGCCGTGGCCGATGAAGGGGAAGGCAATGCCGGCAAAGTTGCTGCCGCCGCCGGTGCAGCCGACGATGACGTCGGGCCAGGCGTCGGCCATGTGCATCTGCTCCATGGCCTCCAGGCCGATGATGGTCTGGTGCAGCAGCACGTGGTTGAGCACGCTGCCAAGCGCGTACTTGGTGTCGTCGCGCTGGGCGGCAATCTCCACCGCCTCGCTGATGGCAATGCCCAGACTGCCGGGGTGCTCGGGGTGCTCGGCCAGCACGCGGCGGCCGTAGTCGGTCTCGTTGCTGGGCGAGGCGACGCAGCGTGCGCCGTAGGTTTCCATCAGCGCGCGGCGGTAGGGCTTCTGGTCGTAGCTCACGCGCACCTGGTAGACGGTGACGTCGAGGCCGAACAACTGCCCCGCCATGGCCAGCGAGCTGCCCCACTGGCCGGCGCCGGTTTCGGTGGTCAGGCGCTTGACGCCGGCCTGCGCGTTAAAGAAGGCCTGCGGAATGGCCGAGTTGGGCTTGTGGCTGCCGGCCGGGCTGACGCCTTCGTACTTGTAGAAGATCTTGGCCGGCGTGCCCAGCACCTGCTCCAGCCGGTGGGCGCGGTACAGGGGCGCCGGGCGCCACAGGCGGAACACCTCGCGCACCGGCTCGGGG
>JAEXBL010000109.1 GCA_023394015.1 Pseudomonadota bacterium
CTCCACACCTGGCGCCACAGGCGCGCGCCGCGGCGGCGGTGGTGCAGGCCCAGCATGTGGCGCGCAATGGCCGACCAGGGCGTGCCGTCCTCCACCGCCTCGCGCGCCATGTAGGCCACCATGGCGGCCTCGACCTCGTCGGGGCTGATGGGGTTGGCCGCGCCGCCCAGAAAGCGCTCATCCCAGGCGGTCATCATCCACGGGTGGCGGTAGGCCTCGCGGCCCAGCATCACGCCGTCCACCTGCTGCAGGTGCGCGGCGATCTGCTCGTCGGTGGTCACGCCGCCGTTCAGCACGATGGTGAGCTGCGGAAAGTCGCGCTTGAGTTGGTACACCAGTTCGTAGCGCAGCGGTGGCACCTCGCGGTTCTCCTTGGGCGACAGGCCCTTGAGCCAGGCATTGCGCGCGTGCACCACGAACACGCGGCAGCCGGCATCGGCCACGGTGCCGACGAAGTCGCGCACGAAGGCGTAGCTTTCTTCCTTGTCGATGCCGATGCGGTGCTTCACGGTCACCGGCACGTCGACCACGTCGACCATGGCCTTCACGCAGTCGGCCACCAGCGCCGGCTCGGCCATCAGGCAGGCGCCGAACGCGCCGCGCTGCACGCGCTCGCTGGGGCAGCCGCAGTTCAGGTTGATCTCGTCGTAGCCCCAGCGCGCGCCGATCTGCGCGCAGCGCGCCAGGTCGGCCGGCTCGCTGCCGCCCAGTTGCAGGGCCACGGGGTGCTCCACCGGGTCGTAGCGCAGATGCCGCCGCTCGCCACCGTGCAGCAGGCCGCCGGTGGTCACCATCTCGGTGTACAGGCGCGTCTTCTTGGTGAGCAGGCGGTGCAGGTAGCGGCAATGCTTGTCCGACCAATCGAGCATCGGTGCCACGCTGAGGCGCCAGGGGCTGATGGGTTGGTCTATCAGGGTGCTTTCGGTCATCAACGGCAGAGCAGGAGCGGCCAAGCGACTGGGCGGCCGCGGGTGGCCCATGGCGGGATTGTCCCAGTTGCGCGCCGGCGATGGCCTGCCGCGACTGAAAGCAACCACGTGAACGTGGTGCTGCCGGCAAATTCCTGCCCTTGCACGTCGTATGGACGGACGGGCGCTGGAACGCCAGACACAAAAAACCCCGCCGGGGCGGGGTTGGGCGGTGGTCAACCGTGGGCGCCGATCAGCCCATGTGCAGGCCGCCATTGCAGGAGAAGTTGGCGCCGGTGGTGAAGCCCGCGTCGTCGCCGGCCAGCCAGGCGACGATGGAGCCGATCTCTTCCGGCGTGCCCAGGCGCTTGACGGGGATGCCGGCCACGATCTTCTCGAGGATCTCGGGGCGGATGGCCTTGACCATGTCGGTGCCGATGTAGCCGGGGCTGACGGTATTGACGGTGACGCCCTTGTTGGCCAGCTCCTGCGCCAGCGCCATGGCAAAGCCGTGCATGCCGGCCTTGGCGGCGGAGTAGTTGGTCTGCCCGGCCTGGCCCTTCTGGCCGTTGATCGAGCTGATCTGGATCACGCGGCCCCAGCCCTTTTCCACCATGTCGGGGATGACCTGCTTGGTCACGTTGAACATGCTGTTCAGGTTGGTGTCGATCACGGCGTCCCAGTCCTCGCGCGTCATCTTCAGGAACATGCGGTCGCGCGTGATGCCGGCGTTGTTGACCAGCACGTCGATGGGGCCGTGCTCGGCCTTGGCCTTGGTGAACGCGTCCTCGGTGGACTGCCAGTCGCTGACGTTGCCGACGCTGGCGTAGAAGGTGAAGCCGGCGGCCTTCTGCTCGTCCAGCCACTTCTGGTAGTCGCGCGTGGGGCCGCAGCCGGCGATGACCTTGAAGCCGTCCTTGTGCAGGCGCTGGCAGATGGCGGTGCCGATGCCACCCATGCCGCCGGTGACGTACGCTACTTTCTGTGTCATTTTGATGTCTCCTTGGGAACTATTAAAACAATAGCTGTCAGCGCTGTATGGGCGGCGACAGCTGGTCAATTTACTTCATAAACCTGCCGTCCTGCGCACTGCGGCCACAGGGTTTTCGCGCATACCGCCGGGGGGAGTTGCCCACCCCGGCGCTCAGACGCGCTCCACCGCCATGGCCACGCCCATGCCGCCGCCGATGCACAGGCCGGCCAGGCCCTTCTTGGCGCCGCTGCGCTGCATCTCGTGCAGCAGCGTGACCAGGATGCGGCAGCCGCTGGCGCCGATGGGGTGGCCGATGGCGATGGCGCCACCGTTGACGTTGACCTTGGCCGGATCGGCGCCCAGCAGCTTGTTGACGGCGCAGGCCTGCGCGGCAAAGGCCTCGTTCAGCTCGAACAGGTCAACCTCATCCACCGACCAGCCGGCGCGCTTCAGCGCCTTCTGCGACGCCGACACCGGGCCCAGGCCCATGGTGGCTGGGTCCAGCCCGGTGGTGGCGTAGCCGGCGATGCGCGCCAGGGGCTTCAGGCCCAGCTCGGCCGCCTTCTTGGCCGACATGACGACCACGGCCGCGGCACCGTCGTTGATGCCGCTGGCATTGCCCGCCGTCACGCTGCCGGCCTTGTCGAAGGCCGGGCGCAGGCCGGCCAGGGCCTCGGCGCTGGTCTTGGTGTTGATGTATTCGTCGCTGTCGAACACCACCGGGTCACCCTTGCGCTGCGGGATGCTGACGGGGACGATTTCGTCCTTGAACTTGCCCGCGGCCTGGGCGGCGGCGGCCTTCTTCTGGCTGTTCAGGGCCAGCGCGTCCTGCTGCTCGCGGCTGATGCCTTCCTGCTTGGCCACGTTCTCGGCGGTGATGCCCATGTGGTACTGGTTGTAGACGTCCCACAGGCCGTCGACGATCATGGTGTCGACCATCTTCCAGTCGCCCATGCGCTGGCCGTCGCGGCTGCCGCGCAGCACGTGGCCACTGGCGCTCATGTTCTCCTGGCCGCCGGCCACCACGATCTCGCTGTCGCCGGTGGCCACGGCCTGCGCGGCCAGCATCACCGCCTTCAGGCCCGAGCCGCAGACGGCGTTGATGGTCATGGCCGGGGTTTCCTTGGCGATGCCGGCGCCCATCATGGCCTGGCGCGCGGCGTTCTGGCCCACGCCGGCGGTGAGGATCTGGCCCATGATGACCTCGCCCACCTGGTCGGGGGAGATCTTGGCGCGCTCCAGCGCGGCCTTGATGACGACGCTGCCCAGCTCGGTCGCCGGCACCTTGGCCAGCGAGCCGCCGAACTTGCCCACGGCGGTGCGGGCGGCAGAAACGATGACGATGTCTTCCATGGATTGGCTCTCCTTTTGGTAGCTTCCAGCGCGTTTTTAAACCTGAATCAGGCCTTGGCCTTGACGTAGCGGCCGGGCGCCGGCTCGATGGCCTGGTACTGCTTGCCGTTGCCGTAGTCCTTGGGCGCGGCGACCTGCTTGCCGGCGTGGCCCTTGAGCCAGGCGGCCCAGTCTTCCCACCAGCTGCCGGGTGTCTCGGTGGCGCCGTCGATCCAGTCCTGCAC
>JAEXBL010000189.1 GCA_023394015.1 Pseudomonadota bacterium
CCCACGGGGTGGTCAACGCTTCCAGAACTGCGGCGTGAACAGCACCATCACCGACAGCAGCTCCAGCCGCCCCAGCAGCATGGCCAGGCTGCACAGCCAGATCTGGAAATCGTTCAGCGCGCCGTAGTTGCCCGAGGGGCCGACCTTGCCCATGCCGGGGCCGATGTTGTTCAGGCAGGCCACGACGGCGGTGAAGGCGGTCACCACGTCCAGGCCCGAGGCCAGCATCAGCATGGTCAGCACCACCATGGTGCCGCCGTAGATCAGCATGAAGGCCATCACCGCCCAGATGATCTCGGGCGAGACCACGCTGCGGCCCAGCGCCACCGGGTAGACCACGCGCGGGTGGATGATGCGCACCAGCTCGCGCTGCGCCACCTTCACCAGCACCAGCACGCGCACCATCTTGATGCCGCCGCCGGTGGAGCCGGCGCAGGAGACGAAGCAGCCCAGAAACAGCATCAGCACCGGCACGAAGGAGGGCCACAGCAGGTAGTCGGTGGTGGCGTAGCCGGTGGTGGTGGCCACCGACACCACCTGGAACGCCGCCTGCCGCAACGCATCGCCGGCGCCGTCGTAGACATGCTCGATCAGCAGCATGGCCGCCACCAGCCCGATCGACAGCGCCAGCACGCCGACGTAGGCACGCACCTCGGTGTCGCGCAGCACCGGCGACAGCGAACGCAGCCGCCACATCAGGAAGTAGCGCGCAAAGCTGATGCCGGCCAGGCCCATGAACAGCACCGCCGTCCATTCCAGCTGCGGCGAGTTCCAGTAGCCAAAGCTCTGGTCGTGCGACGACAGCCCGCCCAGGCCCACGGTGGTGCACATGTGCATGAAGGCGTCGGACCAGCTCATGCCGCCGGCGCGGTAGGCCAGAAAGCAGCCCAGCGACAGCATGAAGTACACGCCCCACAGGCCGCGCGCGGTCTCGGCCAGGCGCGGGGTCAGGCGCTGCTCCTTCATCGGGCCGGGCATCTCGGCCTTGTACAGCTGCGCGCCGCCCAGGCCCAGAAAGGGCAGCACCGCCACCGCCAGCAGCATCACGCCCAGGCCGCCGATCAACTGCAGAAAGCAGCGCCAGATGTTGATCGAGGTGGGCAGCAGGTCCAGCCCCGCCAGCGCGGTGGCGCCGGTGGCCGTCAGCCCGCTCATGACCTCGAAGTAGGCGTCGGTGAAGCTGATGCCGTCCACCGCGTACAGCAGCGGCAGCGTGGCGTAGCCTGGCAGCACCACCCACACCAGGGTGACCAGCAGAAAGCCGTCGCGCACCGTCAACTCGCGGTTGGCGTGCCGCGTGCGCACCCACAGCCAGGCGCCGGTGGCCAGCGTGAAGGCAAAGCACCAGGCCCACACGTGCAACTGGCTACCGCCCTCGCCAAACCAGTCCCAGGCCATGGGCACGAAAAAGGCGAACGCGAAGCCCATGATGACCCACGAGAGCACCAGGAAGGCGGGGGCGAAGCGCTTCATTGACAGAGGTTGAGCGTTGAGCGTTGAGCGTTGAGCGTTGAGCGTTGAGCGTTGAGCGTTGAGCGTTGAGCGTTGAGCGGGTGGGAGGCGCAGTGCTTGAAAGTTCAGGTTTTTACGCCAAACGCTCAACGCCGAACGCCGAACGCCGAACCTAAAGAAACGTCGCACGCACTTGGAAGAGCTTTTCTACCTCGCGCACCATGCGCTTGTTCGGCAGGAAGATGATGACGTGGTCGTCGGTCTCGATCACCACCTCGTGCGTGGGCACCACGGTGCGTGCCTCGGCACCCTCGCCGCGCACGATGGCGCCGATGCGGGCGCCGGTGGGCAGCTTGATCTGCTCGATGCGGCGGCCCACCAGGCGGCTGGTCTTGGCATCGCCGTGGGCCACGCCCTCCAGCGCCTCGGCGGTGCCGCTGCGCAGGCTGTGCACCGCCGCCACGGCGCCGCGGCGCACGTGCATCAGCAGCTCGCCGATCACCGCGTTGGCGGGCGAGATGGCGATGTCGATGCTGCTGGCGCCGCCCTGCAGCATGTCGGCGTAGGCGCGGCGGTTGATGAGGGCGATGACGCGCCGCGCGCCCATGCGCTTGGCCAGCATGGCCGACAGGATGTTGTCCTCGTCGTCGTTGGTGACGGCGACGAACAGGTCCATGTCGGCCACGTTCTCGTGCAGCAGCAGGTCCTCGTCGGTGCCGTCGCCCTGCAGCACCAGCATCTCGGGCGGCAGCTCGGCCGCCAGGTAGTCGCAGCGCTTGCGGTCGTCCTCGAGGATCTTGACCTCGCACTGGCCCACCAGGCTGCGCGCCAGGCGCAGGCCCACCTTGCCGCCGCCGGCAATCATCACGCGGCGTACCGGGCGGTCCGGGTTGCCGATGGTGCGCAGCGCGCTGCGCACGGTTTCGCGCCCGGTGAGCACGAATACCTCGTCGCCGGCCTGCACGCGCGTTTCGGCCGCCACCGGCAGCTCCTGCTCGCCGCGGTAGATGCCGACGATGCGCATCGGCACGTCGGCGCGGTGGGCGCGGAACTCGGCAATGCTGTGGTCGGCCAGGTAGCTGCCGGGCGCCACGCGCACCACCACCAGGTGGGCCTGGCTTTGCGAGAACTCCACCACCTGCAGCGCCTCGGGGTATTCGATGAGCTGCTGGATGGTGCGCGTGACCGACGCCTCGGGGCAGATCACGTGGTCGACGGCGAAGCCGTCCTTGTCCAGCAGCTTGTCGCCCTGGTTGAACTCGGGCGAGCGCAGGCGCGCGATGGTGGTGGGAATGCCGAACACCGCGTGCGCGATCTTGCAGGCCACCAGGTTGGTCTCGTCCTGCGACGTGCAGGCGATGAACAGGTCGCAGTCCTGCGCGCCGGCGCCGCGCAGCACCGAGGGCTGGATGCCGTTGCCGGCCACGCCGCGCAGGTCGAGCCGGTCTTCCAGCGCGCGCAGGCGCTGCGGGTCGGGGTCGACCACGCTGATGTCGTTGGCCTCCGACACCAGGGTTTCGGCCACGCTCTCGCCCACACGCCCGGCGCCGAGGATGATGATTCTCATGGGGGGCTCCCGAGCGGCGAGCAAGCTGGTTGATGCAACATGGGTGGGGCGAGTGCTGCAGCCATGGGCGCCATTCTTGCGCAGAGCGCCGGGTGCGGTTGGGTGGCCGAGGGTGCCCGGTCAGTCCTGTTCGCGCTGGCTAGCTTGCGTCGAAGTAGTCGGTGTCGATGCGCTTGAGTTCGTAAACGCCGACGCGCGAGACGCCGACATTGAAGTCCACCAGCAACTGGGCGAGCGTGGGCCCGTCGATGAGAATGATTTTCGTCGAAATGGCCTGCGCGAACTCGACGGCCTCTCTGCTGTAGCCGGAAGTCGTGAGGAACACGCCCTTGGCCGCCCGCTGACCCTGCAAGGCGCCGGCGAACTTCTGTATTTCAGGGCGCCCGACCACGCCATCCCAACGTTTGGCCTGGAGATAGATGACATCCAGGCCCAGACGATCTTCCTTGATGATGCCGTCGATCCCGCCATCACCACTCTTGCCCAGGGCGCGGCCTGCATCCTGGCGTGATCCTCCGTAGCCCATGGCCACCAACAGATCAACGACGAGCCGTTCGAAGAACGATGGCGAACTGGCCTTGACCTGTTCCAGCAGCTCGGCTTCCAGCTCGCTCCGAACACGCTCGTAGGCTTGCGCCATGGCGTCCTCGGGCGTCTGGTCCGCCGACTGTCGCGTGCCGGAGGCGCCGGGCGATGCACGCTGCTCGTCCTGCTTGCTTCGAGTGCGGAAGGCCCGAAAGCTTTTGTATCGTTCCAGCAGGTCGTTATCCACACGGGACGGGTTCTCGGCCAGCAGCGCAAGACCGGCGGGTGTGATGCGAAGCACGCCACGGCGCGGTGTTTCCAGCAAGCCTGCTTGTTTGAGATAGGTTCTGGCCCAGCCGACGCGGCTGGCGATTACGCGCGCCGAGCCGCTGGGCAGCATCTCCGCCTTCTCTGCGTCGCTCAGCTTGAAGGCATCGGCCATCCGCTCGGTGGCGTCGCGCAGCGCATGCTCCTGGCCATCCGCTGCCAGCCGCAGCAAAGGCAGCATCACGCTCTGGTAGTCGGGGATGGCCATGGGTGGCGTTACAGCGCGCGCGAGATGATGATCTTCTGCACGTCGCTGGTGCCTTCGTAGATCTGGCACACGCGCACGTCGCGGTAGATGCGCTCCAGCGGGAAGTCGGTCACGTAGCCGTAGCCGCCCAGCGTCTGGATGGCGGCGCTGCACACGGCCTCGGCGGTCTCGGTGGCGAACAGCTTGGCCATGGCGGCCTCCTTCAGGCAGGGCTTGCCGGCGTCGCGCAGGCTGGCGGCGTGCCAGATGAGCTGGCGCGCGGCCTCCAGCCGGGTGGCGCAGTCGGCCAGGCGAAAGCTCACCGCCTGGTGGTTGATGATGGCGGTGCCGAAGGCCTCGCGCTCCTTGGCGTAGGCCACCGCCACCTCCAGCGCGCTGCGGGCCATGCCCACGCTTTGCGCGGCGATGCCGATGCGCCCGCCTTCCAGCGCCGACAGCGCGATCCGGTAGCCCTCGCCCTCTTCGCCGATCAGGTTCTCGGCCGGCACGCGGCAGTTCTCCAGGTTGATCTGCGCGGTGTCGCTGCTGTGCTGGCCCAGCTTTTCCTCGATGCGGGCCACCACCCAGCCCTCATTGCCCAGCTTGTGCGTGGGCACGATGAAGGCCGACAGGCCGCGCTTGCCGGCGGCCTTGTCGGTGACGGCGATGACCACCGCCACGTGGCCGTTCTGGCCGCTGGTGATGAACTGCTTGACGCCGTTGAGCACCCACTCGTCGCCTTCCCTCACCGCCGTGGCGCGCAGGGCCGAGGCGTCGCTGCCCACGTGCGGCTCGGTCAGCGCGAAGGCGCCCAGCATCTCGCCGCGCGCGGCCGGGGCCAGCCACTTCTGCTTTTGCGCCTCGGTGCCGTAGCGCATCAGGATGGCGTTGTAGGGGCAGTTGGTCACGCTGATCGGGGTGCTGGTGCCGCCGTCGCCGGCGGCGATTTCCTCCAGCACCAGCGCCAGCGTCACGTAGTCGAGGCCGGCGCCGCCGTATTCCTCGGGCACGCAGATGCCGTAGGCGCCCAGCTCGGCCAGGCCCTTGTGGGCGGCCTCGGGGAAGCTGCGCTCCTTGTCCCACTGCGCGGCGTGCGGCCACAGCTGCTCCTGGGCGAAGGCGCGCACGGCGTCGCGGATCATTTCCTGGTCTTGAGTCAAAAGCATGAGATCACCATGAAGAAAAACGTTGCCCATCGTATTGGATGAAGGCGCCGCTGTCGGCCGGCGCCAGGCCCGCCACCACGCGGCGCAGGCCGGCGGCGCTTTGCTGCACCGTCACCGGGGCGCTGCCGCCGCCCATGTCGGTCTGCACCCAGCCGGGGTGCAGGCAGACGAAGGTCACGTCAGGCCAGGCGTGGCGCGCCGAGGCCACGGCCATGTTCAGCGCCGCCTTGCTGACGCGGTACAGCCAGGCATTGCTGGCCGCTGCGCCGCCGATCTGGCCCATCACGCTGGACAGAAAGGCCATGCGCCCGCCCGCGGCCGCCACCAGCGGCGCCACCTGCGGGATGAGCTGCATCGCGCCCAGCACGTTGGCGTGCATCACGCGGTCGAACTCGGGTTGCGTGGGCGGCTGGCTGGCGTCGGCGCGGCTGCACATCACGCCGGCCACGTGCCAGGCGGTGTCGATCTTCTCGCCGTCGAGCTGCCAGGCCAGGCCGCTCGCGCTGGCCGGCTCGGCCACGTCCAGCCGCAGCGCCTGCGCGCCCAGCGCGCGCAGCGTGGCCAGGCCCTCATCGCTGCGCGCGGTGGCGATCACGCGCTCGCCGGCGGCGAGGGCCTGGCGCGCCAGCTCCAGGCCGATGCCGCGCGAGGCGCCGAGGACGAGGGTGGTGGGCATGGATGCTGAAGCCTGAAATCGGCTTCCAGCGCCCGCGTGGCAAGCACTGGAAGCTGTTGATGTCAGAGCATCTCGAGCGTCATGGCCGTGGCCTCGCCACCTCCGATGCAC
>JAEXBL010000345.1 GCA_023394015.1 Pseudomonadota bacterium
GCAGCAACGGCAAGACCACGGTGACGGCGCTCACCGGGCAGCTGGTGGAGCGCGCTGGCCGATCCGTGGTGGTGGCCGGCAACATCGGGCCGACGCTGCTCGACACGTTGCAGGCGCACCAGGCGGCGGGCACGCTGCCCGACGTGTGGGTGCTGGAGCTGTCCAGCTTCCAGCTCGACGAGGTCGAGGGCTTCGAGCCCACGGCCGCCACCGTGCTCAACCTCACGCAGGACCACCTGGACTGGCACGGCGACATGGCGGCCTACGCGGCGGCCAAGGCGCGCGTGTTCGGCGAGCACGGCGTGATGCTGCTCAACCGCAACGACGCGGCGGTGATGGCCATGCGGCCGCCGCCGCCGGCCAGGCCGGCCCGGGGCGCGCCCAAGCCGGTGCCGCGCACGGTGCTCACGTTCGGCGCCGACATGCCGGCCGAGCCGGGCGATTTCGGCATCGAGGTGGTGGGCGGCATGGCCTGGCTGGTGCGCGCGCAGGAGGCCGACGAAACCCTGCGCGGCCGCAAGGGCGAGGAGGTCGAGCTGCACATCCAGCGCCTGATGCCCGCCGACGCGCTGCGCATCCGCGGCCGGCACAACGCCGTCAACGCGCTGGCCGCGCTGGCGCTGGCCAGCAGCGCCGGCTGCGCGCTGGGACCGATGCTCTACGGCCTGCGCGAATACCGCGGCGAACCGCACCGGCTCGAGTCCATCGGCCTGCTGCAGGGCGTGGAGTACTTCGACGACAGCAAGGGCACCAACGTGGGCGCCACCGTGGCCGCCCTGGAAGGCCTGGGCGCCGAGCGCAAGCTGGTGGTGATCCTGGGCGGCGACGGCAAGGGACAGGACTTTGCACCACTCATTGCGCCGGTGTCGCGCTTCGTGCGCGCGGCGGTGCTGATCGGCCGCGACGCGCCGCAGCTTCGCGCCGCCCTGGCCGATGCCGGCGTGCCGCTGCTGGACGCCGGCGACATGCCCGCGGCCGTGGCGCAGGCGCGCGGCCGCGCGCAGGAAGGCGATGCGGTGCTGCTGTCGCCGGCGTGCGCCAGCCTGGACATGTTCAGGGACTACGCCGAGCGCGCCGAGGCGTTCCGTGCCGCCGTGCGCGAGCTGGCCCTGAACGAAGGCACCGAACTGGAGGTGTTGGCATGAGCGCCGCCGTGGACGCCATGGCCCCTGCCGGTGGCAAGAAGCCGCGCAAGCCGCGCAGCCGCCCGCGCGTGGACGACCTGCCGGTGCGCATCGGCGGCATGGAGTACGCGCGCACCGCCAGCCGGCCCACACGCGTGCTGGGCTTCGACCAGGCGCTGGTCTGGGTTTGCGTGGCCTTGCTGGCCTGGGGGCTGGTGATGGTGTATTCGGCCAGCATCGCGCTGCCCGACAACCCGCGCTTTGCGCGCTACGCGCCCCACCACTTCGCGTTGCGGCACGCGTTCTGGATCCTGCTGTCCTTCGTGGCGGCGCTGATCGCCTTCCAGGTGCGCATGGACTGGTGGGAGAAGATGGCGCCGTGGCTGTTCGTCGGCGCGCTGGCGCTGCTGATCGCGGTGCTGATGCCCCAGATCGGCAACATGGTCAACGGGGCGCGCCGCTGGATCGCGCTGGGCCCCATCAGCTTCCAGCCGTCGGAGCTGGCCAAGATCGCCGTGCTGCTCTACGCCGCCGACTACATGGTGCGCAAGATGGAAGTGAAGGAGCGCTTCTTCCGCGCCGTGTGGCCCATGGGCGTATCCATTGCCGTGGTGGGGGCGCTGCTGCTGGCGCAGCCCGACATGGGCGCCTTCATGGTGATCGCGGTGATCGCCATGGGCATCCTGTTTCTGGGCGGCGTGAACGCGCGCATGTTCTTCCTGATCGCGGCGGTGCTGGCAGTCATCTTCGCCGCCATGATCTGGGCCTCGCCCTGGCGGCGCGAGCGCATCTTTGCCTACCTCGACCCGTTCAGCGAGGACCACGCGCTGGGCAAGGGCTACCAGCTGTCGCACGCGCTCATCGCCATCGGTCGCGGCGAGGTGTTCGGCGTCGGCCTGGGCGGCAGCGTGGAAAAGCTGCACTGGCTGCCCGAGGCGCACACCGACTTCCTGACCGCCATCATCGGCGAGGAGTTCGGCCTGGTCGGCCTGAGCTGCGTGATCCTGCTGTTCATGTGGCTCACGCGCCGCATCGTGGTGATCGGCCGCCAGGCCATCGCGCTGGACCGCGTGTTCTCCGGCCTGGTGGCGCAGGGCATCGGCCTGTGGCTGGGCTTCCAGGCCTTCATCAACATCGGCGTGAACCTGGGCGCGCTGCCCACCAAGGGCCTGACCCTGCCCTTCATGAGCTACGGCGGCTCGGCCATCCTGGCCAACATGGTGGCCATCGCCATCGTGCTGCGCGTGGATGTCGAGAACCGCCGTCTCATGCACGGAGGTCGGGCATGAGGGAAAGGTGCGCACTGGTCATGGCCGGCGGCACCGGCGGCCACATCTTTCCCGGCCTGGCCGTGGCCGACGGCCTGCGCGACAAGGGTTGGCGCGTGCACTGGCTGGGCGCGCCCGGCAGCATGGAGGCGCAGCTGGTGCCGCCGCGCGGCTACCCGTTCGAGGCCATCGACTTCGGCGGCGTGCGCGGCAAGGGCGTGGCCACGCTGGCGCTGCTGCCGCTGCGCCTGCTCAAGGCCTTCGGCCAGAGCATCGGCGTGATCCGCCGCGTGAAGCCCGACGTGCTGGTGGGCCTGGGCGGCTACATCACCTTTCCCGGCGGGCTGATGGGCGTGGCCCTGAACAAGCCGCTGGTGCTGCACGAGCAGAACTCCATCGCCGGCATGGCCAACAAGGTGCTGGCGGGCGTGGCCGACCGCGTGTTCACCGCCTTTCCCGGCGTGCTGCCCAAGGCGCGGAAGGTGCGGTGGGTGGGCAACCCGCTGCGCGCGGCGTTCACGCAATACCCCGACCCGGCCGAGCGCTTTGCCGGCCGCAGCGGTCCGCTCAAGGTTCTGGTGGTGGGCGGCAGCCTGGGCGCGCAGGCGCTGAACAGCGTGGTGCCGCAGGCGCTGGCGCTGATTCCGCCCGCCGAGCGCCCGGTGGTCACGCACCAGAGCGGCGCCAGGCAGATCGACGCGCTGCGCACCAACTACGCCGCCGCCGGCGTGCAGGCCGAGCTGCTGCCCTTCATCGACGACATGGCACGCGCCTACGCCGAGGCCGACCTGGTGGTCTGCCGCGCCGGCGCCACCACCGTGACCGAGATTGCCGCCATCGGCGCCGCCGCGCTGTTCGTGCCCTTCCCGCACGCGGTGGACGACCACCAGACCACCAACGCCCGCTTCCTGGTCGACCAGGGCGCCGGCCGCTTGATCCAGCAGCGCGACCTGACGCCCGAGGGCTTGGCCGAGTTGCTGCAAAAAACAGAGCGTTCCGCGCTCCTCGAGCAAGCGCTGAAGGCCAAGGCGACGCAAAAGATTCATGCGGTGGAGGAAGTGGTCGCCGCCTGCGAGGAGCTGGCCGCATGAAGCACGCCATCCGCCACATCCATTTCGTCGGCGTGGGCGGCGCCGGCATGAGCGGCATCGCCGAGGTGCTGCACAACCTGGGCTACGTCATCTCCGGCTCGGACCTGGCCGACAGCGCCACGCTGCGCCGGCTGGCGGGCATGGGCATCCGCACCTTCGTCGGCCACGCCGCGGCCAACGTGGAAGGCGCCGACGCGGTGGTCACCTCCACCGCCGTCCACCCCGACAACCCCGAGGTGCTGATCGCCCGCGAGCGCCGCATCCCGGTGGTGCCGCGCGCCATGATGCTGGCCGAGCTGATGCGCCTGAAGCAGGGCATTGCCATCGCCGGCACCCACGGCAAGACCACCACCACCAGCCTGGTCGCCAGCGTGCTGGCCGAGGGCGGGCTGGACCCGACCTTCGTGATCGGCGGCCGCCTGAACAGCGCCGGCGCCAACGCGCGCCTGGGCTCGGGCGACTACATCGTGGTCGAGGCGGACGAGTCGGACGCGTCCTTCCTCAACCTGCTGCCGGTGATGGCGGTGGTGACCAACATCGACGCCGACCACATGGAGACCTACGGCCACGACTTCGGCAACCTGAAGAAGGCCTTCGTCGACTTCCTGCACAAGATGCCCTTCTACGGCACCGCCATCCTGTGCCTGGAAAGCCCGGCGGTGCGCGAGATCGCCGGCAACCTGGCCTGTCCGGTGACCACCTACGGCTTTGCCGAGGACGCGCAGGTGCGCGCCGTGGACGTGCGCGCCGTCGCCGGGCAGATGCACTTCACGGTGCAGCGCCGCAACGGCGTGCAGCTGCCCGACCTGCCGGTGGTGCTGAACCTGGCCGGCGAGCACAACGTGCTGAACGCGCTGTCGGCCATCGCCGTGGCGGCCGAGCTGAACATTGCCGACGCGGCGCTGCAGAAGGCACTGGCCGAGTTCAAGGGCGTGGGCCGGCGCTTCCAGCACTACGGCGAGCTGCCCAGCCGGGACGGCGGGCGCTTCACCCTGATCGACGACTACGGCCACCACCCGGTGGAGATGGCGGCCACGCTGGCGGCAGCGCGCGGCGCCTACCCGGGGCGGCGCCTGGTGCTGGCCTTCCAGCCGCACCGCTACACGCGCACGCGCGACTGCTTCGAGGACTTCGTCAAGGTCATCGGCAGCGCCGACCACGTGGTGCTGACCGAGGTCTACGCCGCCGGCGAAGAACCCATCGTGGCCGCCGACGGCCGTTCGCTGGCGCGCGCGCTGCGCGTGGCCGGCCGCGTCGAGCCGGTGTTCGTGGACGAGGTGGCCGAGCTGCCGGCGCTGATCGCCGACCACGCGCAGGACGGCGACGTGGTGCTGTGCATGGGCGCCGGATCGATTGGCGGCATGCCGGCGAAAATCGTTGAAATGCTACAAAAAACTGAGCATAATCCGGACTGAACAACAACCATGCTGCAACCAGACGTTCAATTCGGAAAAGTCGCCGTCCTGATGGGCGGACGCTCGGCGGAGCGGGAGGTGTCGCTGATGTCGGGCCAGGGCGTGCTGGCCGCGCTGCGCGCCCGCGGCGTCGACGCCCACGCCTTCGACCCGGCCGAGCAGCCGATGGACGAACTCAGGCGCCAGGGCTTCGCCCGCTGCTTCATCGCGCTGCATGGCCGCTACGGCGAGGACGGCACGGTGCAGGGCGCGCTGGAGCTGCTGGGCATTCCCTACACCGGCGCCGGCGTGATGGCCTCCAGCATGGCCATCGACAAGGTGATGACCAAGCGCGTGTGGCTGGCCGAGGGCCTGCCGACGCCGCGCTACGTGCTGCTGCACCAGGGCCAGTACACGCCCGAGCGCGTGCGCGCCATCCCCGCGGCGCTGGGCCTGCCGCTGATCGTCAAGCCGGTGCGCGAGGGCTCCTCGCTGGGCGTGACCAAGGTCACCAGCGCGCAGCAGATGGACGCCGCCCTGGCCGATGCCGCCGCGCTGGACGCCGACATCCTGTGCGAGGAGTTCATCGAGGGCGACGAGGTGACCTGCCCGGTGCTGGGCACCGGCGCCGACGCCCGCGCGCTGCCGGTGATCCACATCGTGGCGCCCGGCGGCCAGTACGACTACCAGAACAAGTACTTCAGCGACGACACCGAGTACCGCGTGCCCTGCGACCTGCCGCCCGGCGAGGAGGAGGCCATCCAGGCGCTGGTGCTCAAGGCCTACCGCGTGCTCGGCTGCCGCGGCTGGGGCCGCATCGACGTGATGATCGACGCCAGCACGCGCGCGCCCACGCTGCTGGAGATCAACACCTCGCCCGGCATGACCAGCCATTCGCTGGTGCCCATGGCGGCCCAGGCCGCCGGCACCGACTACGAGAGCCTGTGCCTGCAGCTGCTGGCCGGCGCCTCGCTGGACTATCCATCTCCCACGGAGGCGCGCGCATGACCAACAGCCTGCCGGTGCCCGTGGACGTGCGCCTGATGAACGTGACCGCCTCGCTGCTGGTCACGGCGCTGGTGCTCGCCTGCGTGGCCGCCGGCCTGTGGTGGGTGCTGCGCCACCCGGCCTTCGCCATCCGGCAGATCATGGTCTCGGGCGACACTGTGCACAACAGCGCCGCCAGCCTGCGCAGCGCCGTGGCGCCGCGCCTGACGGGCAACTTCTTCACGCTGGACCTGGACAGCGCGCAGGCGGCCTTCCAGTCCGCGCCCTGGGTGCGCAAGGCGGTGGTGCAGCGCGAGTTTCCGGGCCGGCTGAACGTGGTCCTGCAGGAGCACGTGGCGGTGGCGCAATGGGGCCAGGACGACACGCACCTGGTCAACAACTTCGGCGAGGTGTTCGAGGCCGGCGGCGGCGACGACCTGCGCGAGCAGGCCCTGCCGGTGCTGATCGGCCCCGAGGGCCAGGCGGCGCAGCTGCTGGCCATGCACCAACGGCTGAACCCGCTGCTGGCGCCGCTGGACGCCGAGCTGGCCCAGCTGGCGCTGCAGTCGCGCGGCAACTGGCAGGCCCGGCTGGACAGCGGCGCCGTGATCGAGCTGGGCCACGGCGAGCCGGCCGAGCTGGCGGCGCGCCTGGCGCAGTTCGTGGGCACGGTGAAGGAAGTGGCGGCGCGCCATCAGCGCCCGGTGGACGCCGTGGAGGCGGCCGACCTGCGGCACGTGGGCGGCTATGCGCTGCGCCTGCGCGGCGTGAGCACCGTGCGCCCCGACGCCCCGCCGGCCACGTCACGGTGATATAAAAAAGAGAGCAAATAGAACTTCATGGCAAAAGAGTACAAGGACTTGATCGTCGGCCTCGACATCGGCACCGCCAAGATCATGGTGGTGGTGGGCGAGGTGCTGGCCGGCGGCGACCTCAAGCTCGCCGGCCTGGGGGTGGCGCCCAGCAACGGGCTCAAGCGCGGCGTGGTGGTCAACATCGACGCCACCGTGGCCAGCATCCAGCAGGCGCTGAAGGAAGCCGAGCTGATGGCCGACTGCAAGATCGGCCGCGTCTACACCGGCATCACCGGCAGCCACATCCGCGGCATCAACTCCACCGGCATGGTGGCGGTGAAGGACCGCGAGGTCACCCAGGCCGACGTGGCGCGCGTGGTGGAGACTGCCAAGGCCATCAACATCTCCAGCGACCAGCGCCTGCTGCTGGTGGAGCCGCAGGAGTTCGTCATCGACGGCCAGGACGTGCGCGAGCCGGTGGGCATGAGCGGCATGCGCCTGGAGGCCAAGGTGCACATCGTCACCGGCGCGCAGAGCGCGGCCGAGCACATCATCAAGTGCGTGCGCCGCTGCGGGCTGGACGTGGACCAGCTGATGCTCAACCCGCTGGCCTCGGCGCAGGCGGTGCTGACCGACGACGAGCGCGAGCTGGGCGTGGCCTGCGTGGACGTCGGCGCCGGCACCACCGACGTGGCCATCTTCGCCGGCGGCTCCATCCGCCACACGGCGGTGATCCCGATCGCCGGCGACCTGATCACTAGCGACATCGCCATGGCCCTGCGCACGCCCACCATGGACGCCGAGGACATCAAGGTGGCCAGCGGCTGCGCCAAGCAACTGCTGGCCGACGCCGACACGCAGGTCGAGGTGCCGGGCCTGGGCGACCGCACGCCGCGCATGCTCAGCAAGCAGGTGCTGGCCGGCGTGATCGAGCCGCGCGTGGAAGAGATCTTCTCGCTGGTGCAGCAGGTGATCCGCGATTCCGGCTTCGAGGAGGTGCTGTCCTCCGGCGTGGTGCTCACCGGCGGCAGCGCCGTCATGCCGGGCATCGTCGAGCTGGGCGAGGACATCTTCCTCAAGCCCGTGCGGCGCGGCGTGCCCAAGTATTCGCGTGCCCTGTCGGACATGGTGGCGCAGTCGCGCGCCGCCACCGTCATGGGCCTGATGGAAGAAGCCCGCGCGGCGCGCCTGCGCGGCTTCAAGGTGGCGCAGAAGTCGAGCGGCGTGAAGACCGCCTTCGGGCGCTTCAAGGATTTCATTGTGGGGAATTTCTGACGTGACCCCCCTGAGTCGCTTCGCGCCTTCCCCCCTCGCGAGGGGGGACAACGCCAGTGGCCGGCGCAGGTCCCGCCACGGCGTTCTGGGCTGGCTTGCTCCGCAGCCCTTTTTCGGGCCTGCTTCGCGGCCCGTTGGACACAGGGAGGTGGGCAAGGCATGAAGTGTTATTGGCAAATCACGGGGCCACCGACCTGGGCCCTTTGGCAGAGCGGGTCAGGTCCATGAGCAACAACAGGCATTCGAGTTTTTTCACATTCACGGCAACTGCAGGCAGACAAGGAGTAACAGCATGAACATCGAAATGATCCCGACCGACGGATTCCACGCCGGCACCCTGATCAAGGTCATTGGCGTGGGCGGTGGCGGCGGCAACGCCGTCGACCACATGGTCAACGGCCAGGTGCAGGGCGTGGAGTTCGTGTGCGCCAACACCGACGCACAGGCGCTCAGCCGCACCCTGGCCAGCGTGTCCATCCAGCTGGGCAACAGCGGGCTGGGCGCCGGCAGCAAGCCCGAGAAGGCGCGCGAGGCCGCCGAGGCCGCGGCGGACGACATCCGCCAGGCCATCCGTGGCGCGCACATGCTGTTCATCACCGCCGGCATGGGCGGCGGCACCGGCACCGGCGCCGCCCCCGTGATCGCGCGCATCGCCAAGGACATGGGCATCCTCACCGTGGCCGTGGTCACCAAGCCCTTCGAGTGGGAAGGCGGCCGCCGCATGACCAACGCCGAGGCCGGCCTGACCGAGCTGGAGGCCAACGTCGATTCGCTGGTGGTGGTGCTCAACGAGAAGCTGCAGGAGGTGCTGGGCGACGACGTCACCCAGGAAGAGGCCTTCGCACAGGCCAACGACGTGCTGAAGAACGCCGTCGGCGGCATCGCCGAGATCATCAACAACTACGGCAACGTCAACGTCGACTTCGAGGACGTGCGCACCGTCATGGGCGAGCCCGGCAAGGCCATGATGGGCACCGCCACCGCCAACGGCCCCGACCGCGCCCGCATCGCCGCCGAGCAGGCCGTGGCCTGCCCGCTGCTGGAAGGCATCGACCTGTCGGGCGCCAAGGGCGGGCTGGTGCTGGTCACGGCGTCCAAGGGCTCGCTCAAGCTGAACGAGTCGCGCGAGGCCATGAACACCATCCGCACCTACGCCTCGCCCGAAGCGCACGTGATCTACGGCGCCGCCTACGACGACGCGCTGGGCGACGACATCCGCGTCACCGTGCTGGCCACCGGCCTGTCGCGCCAGGCCGCGCGCCGCCAGCCCATCACCGTGGTCCAGGGCGGCCTGCGCACCGGCACCGACAACATGCCCTTCCCGGTGCCGACCATGACCCAGGCCGTGGGCGGCGCCGGTGCGGCCACGCCCTACGGCAACACCGACGTGCCCAGCGTGTGGCGCAACAACCGCACCCACGCGGCAGCGAAGGTGGACGCGCTGTCCTCCGGCGGCATGGACGATTTCGAGATCCCGGCTTTCCTGCGCAAGCAGGCGGATTGATCGGCCCACCCCCGAGGCGCTGCGCGCCTCCCCCTCAAGGGGGCGCGCCCAGCGGGCGGGCCAAGCCCTTCCGCGGGCGCCTTGTAGGGGCGATGGGGCTTGCAGACGGCGGCGGTGCGGCTGCCGCGGTTGGGCTTTCCGGTGGCCGCTGGGTCACTGGGTTGGGACCCGAACGTGCCAATCGCTCCTGAATTTGAAGCTACCGGCGCTTGTTGCAAAGGCGTCGGCGGCGGATTCTGTCATCAAGCTGGCCTGTCGGGGCGCCACTTAAAATAGGCCCATGCTTGCGCAACGCACCCTGAAGTCCCTCACGCGCGCCGTGGGCGTCGGCCTGCACAGCGGCGAGCGGGTGGAGCTGACGCTGCGCCCGGCACCGCCCGACACCGGCATCGTGTTCCGCCGCATCGACCTGCCGGAGCCGGTGGACATTCCGGTGGGTGCCGAGTCGGTCACCGACACGCGCCTGGCGTCCACGCTGTCGAGCGGCGATGCCAAGGTGCGCACCGTGGAGCACCTGATGTCGGCCTGCGCCGGCCTGGGGCTGGACAACCTGTACATCGACATCACCGCCGAAGAGGTGCCCATCCTCGACGGCTCGGCCTCGTCCTTCGTCTACCTGCTGCAAAGCGCCGGCATCGAGCTGCAGAAGGCGCCCAAGCGCTTTCTGCGCGTGCTGCAGCCGGTGGAGGTGCGCGAAGGCGAGGGCGACCAGCTCAAGTGGGCGCGGCTCGATCCGCACCACGGCTTCACGCTCAGCTTCGAGATCGACTTCCAGCACCCGGCGGTCGATTCCACCGGCCAGCAGGTCAGCTTCGACATGGGCTCGGGCCGCTACAGCCGCGACATCGCCCGCGCCCGCACCTTCGCCTTCAGCAAGGACGTGGAAACCATGCGCGCCAGCGGCCTGGCGCTGGGCGGCGGGCTGGACAATGCCATCGTCATGGACGACACCAAGGTGCTGAACGAAGGCGGCCTGCGCTACGCCGAGGAATTCGCCAAGCACAAGATCCTCGACGCGATTGGCGATCTGTACTGCGTCGGCCGGCCCATGCTGGCCGCCTACAGCGCCTTCCGCTCCGGCCATGCGCTGAACAACCAGTTGCTGCGTGCGTTGCTGGCGCGCCCCGAGGCCTACGACATCGTCAGCTTCGAGGATGAACGAAAGGCCCCCGCGGGCTTCGCGCAACTGGCGCGGGCCTGGTGAGCCGGCAGCCATGCCCTGGCCGCGCCTACGGCCAAGTCATTTCAATTTGATCACCGCTGCCTGAACATGCTGGCCGCGGTGCGGCTGGCGCCCGCAGCGTGCAGCAGCGCCACCGTGCGGCCGGCATGGGCGTGGGTGATGGCCAGGCCCAGGGCATCGGCGGCGTCGGGGCCGGGCGCGGCAGGCAACTGCAGCAGGCGCTGCACCATGGCCTGCACCTGCGCCTTGGCGGCCTTGCCGGGGCCGGCCACGGCCTGCTTCATCTGCAGCGCGGTGTACTCGGCCACCGGCAGCTCGCCCGCCACCAGCGCCGTCACGCAGGCACCGCGCGCCTGGCCCAGCAGCAGCGTGGCCTGCGGGTTGACGTAGACGAACACGATTTCCACCGCCGCCACGTCGGGCCGGTAGCGCGCCTGCAGTTCGCGGATGCCGTCGAACAGCACCTTCAGCCGCGCCGGCAGGTCGCCCTGCTGGGCGCGCGCGGTCTGGATCACGCCGCTGGCCACGTAGCGCAGTGTCGGCCCCTCGGCGTCGAGCACGCCAAAGCCGGTGGTGCGCAGGCCGGGGTCGATGCCGAGGATTCTCATTGCTGCATTTTATATAGCTGCCTGCATTTACCCCGCAGGCGCTGCGGGTCGGGTCGGCGCGGGCTCGTGCCAGCGCCGGCCAGGCGTCAGGGCAGTTCCGCAGAGCGCATGCGCGCCATGATGGTGCGCGTGCGGCTGGCCAGGTAGCGCGAGTTGGGCAGCCTCTCGAAGCGCTTGGGCGCCGGCAGCATCACGGCCAGGCGCGCGGCTTCCCAGGCCGTCAGTTGCGCCGCGCTTTTCTTGAAGTAATGCTGCGCCGCCGCCTCGGCGCCGAACACGCCTTCGCCCCATTCCACGCTGTTGAGGTAGATCTCCAGGATGCGCTGCTTGCTCAGCAGGTGTTCGAGCGCGTAGGTCAGCACCAGTTCCTGCCCCTTGCGCAGCAGCGTGCGCTCGCTCGACAGCAGCAGGTTCTTGGCCAGTTGCTGGGTGATGGTGGAGCCGCCGCGGATGCGGATCGGCCGCACCGGCTTGTTCTGCGCCGCGCGCTGGGCGGCGGCTTCCTCGGCCTGGGCGTTGCGCTCCCAGGCCTTCTCGATGGCGTCCCAGTCCACGCCTTCGTGGCTGGCAAAGCCGTCGTCTTCCGACGCGATCACGGCGCGCTTCAGCGTATCGGCGATCTGCCCGTAGTCGCGCCAGTCCTGCCGCCAGCGCAGGGTGCCGGCGCTGGCCAGGCGCCAGGCCTCGGAGCGCTGGAAGGTGGTGGACTGCGGATCGACCACCGCCATCAGCGCAATGCGGCCGACGAAGAACAGCTGCAGCGCCAGCAGCGCGACCAGCATCAGCGCCAAGCAGCGGCCCAAAACACGCATATCGAGGCTCTACCGAGGAAGAGGCGTAGCCGGCATGGCGGACGGCACCGGGCTGCGGAGCAAGCCCGCCCGGCGGCCGCGGAGCAGGCCTTCCAGGAACGCCTTGGCCGGACCTGCGCCGGCCGATGGCGTTGTCCCCCCTCGCAGGGGGGAAGGCGCGCAGCGTCTCAGGGGGGTCATCTCAATTCTTGCACGGTGGTCGTCAACTGGTCGGACTGCAGCGTGGTCTCCAGCGTCTGCTCGTGCGTGAACTTGAAGCGGGCGGTGACGTCGAACTGGTCGGTGTCCTGGCGCATGGCGGCGGTGAAGTGGCCGAAGGGCGCGGCGCGGGTGGCGATGATCTCGGCCAGCCGGTCGAGGTTGCGGTTGCCCGAGCTGCGCACCACGCGGGCGTCGAGGATGCGGCCATCGTGGTTGACCAGCAGCGACATCAGCAGCTCGCCGTACAGCTTGCGCCCGGCCACCTGCGGAAAGTTGGCCGTGCCTTCGGCCTCGATCTTGCGGCGCATCTCGTCGTAATACGGAGCGTAGGTGACGCCCAGCGTGGCGGGGCTGAGGTAGCGCTTGCGCGGGCGCGAGTTTTCCTCTTCCACGCGCCGCTCGATGGCGGCCAGCAGCCTTTGCAATTGCTGGCGGCGCTCTTCCTGGGCGCGGGCCTCGGGGTCGTCGCTCAGCTTCTGCGGGTCGACCTTGGGCAGCGTGGCCAGCTGCTGGCGCACCTGGGCCAGCAGCTGCTCCTGCTGCTCCAGCATGGCGTCGATGCGGCGCTGGTTCTCGTTGACGGCCGAGTCGCC
>JAEXBL010000258.1 GCA_023394015.1 Pseudomonadota bacterium
CCCACGGAGACCCCATGCGCACACGCATCACCGACATGCTCGGCATCCAGTACCCCATCGTGCAGGGCGGCATGCATTTCGTCGGCCTGGCCGAACTGGCCGCGGCGGTGTCCAACGCCGGCGGGCTGGGCATTCTGACGGCGCTCACCCAGCCGTCGCCTGCCGCGCTGGCCGAGGAGATCGCGCGCTGCCGCGCCATGACCGACAAGCCCTTCGGCGTGAACCTCACCTTTCTGCCCGCGCGCACCCCGCCCGACTACCCCGGCTACGTGCGCAGCATCGTCGATGGCGGCATCAAGGTGGTGGAGACGGCCGGCAACAACCCGCAGCAGTGGATGCCGCTGCTGAAGGAGGCCGGCATCAAGGTGATCCACAAGTGCACCTCGGTGCGCCATGCGCTGAAGGCCGAAAGCATCGGCTGCGACGCCGTCAGCGTGGACGGCTTCGAATGCGGCGGCCACCCCGGCGAGGACGACGTGCCCAACTTCATCCTGCTGCCGCGCGCGGCCGAGGAGCTGAAGATTCCCTTCATCGCCTCGGGCGGCATGGCCGACGGGCGCTCGCTGGTGGCGGCGATGGCGCTGGGCGCCGAGGGCATGAACATGGGCACGCGCTTCATCGCCACGCAGGAGGCGCCGGTGCACGACAAGGTCAAGCAAGCCATCCTGCAGGCCAGCGAGTTGGACACGCGCCTGGTGATGCGCCCGCTGCGCAACACCGAGCGCGTGCTGAACAACGCCGGCGTGGAGCGCCTGCTTGCCAAGGAGAAGGCGCTGGGCGACAAAATCACGTTTGCCGACATCGTGGAGGAGGTGGGCGGCATCTACCCCAAGGTGATGCGCGACGGCGACGTGGAGGCCGGTGCCTGGTCCTGCGGCATGGTGGCGGGGCTGATCCACGACATCCCGACGGTGAAGGAGCTGATCGACCGCATCGTGGCCGAGGCGCGGCAGATCGTGCGCGAGCGGCTGGAGCGCATGTTGTGATGGGTGAGCCGATCCATGGCGCTCACGCGCCGCCGGCCGCGCATGAAGCCCATGACCCATGACCAATGACCGCGCTCTCACGAGCGCATGACCGATGACAAAAGGCATCGGCCGGCACGGCGTCTTTGTCGTTTGTCATCCGTCATGGCGCGAAAGCGCCGGTCATTGAGCGCAGCGAAGTCATGGGCCAGGTTTTGCCGCCGCGCCCTGCACGCGGCGCGGCGGGGATAATTCGCCACCCCATGACCGACCCGCGCCGTTCTTCAGCTTCCACATCCCCCCGCAGCCCGCGTTCCGAAAGCCCGCGCCCCGGTGCGCGCCGTCCCGAGGCCGTTGCCGCCAACCAGCCCCGGCTGATCGAGTTTCCCGACAGCCTGCCGGTGAGCGCCCGCAAGGACGAGATCGCGGCCGCGCTGCAAAAACACCAGGTGGTCATCGTCTGCGGCGAAACCGGCTCGGGCAAGACCACGCAGCTTCCAAAAATAGCGCTGGCGATGGGGCGCGGCCGCTGCAATGCCAAACCCGGCGAGCGCGGCCGGCTGATCGGCCACACGCAGCCGCGCCGCATTGCCGCCACCAGCGTGGCCAAGCGCATCGCCGAGGAAACGCAGACCGCGCTGGGCGAGGTGGTGGGCTACAAGGTGCGCTTCAACGACCGCCTGTCGCCCGGCGCCAGCGTCAAGCTGATGACCGACGGCATCCTGCTGGCCGAGACGCAGACCGACCCGCTGCTCAAGGCCTACGACACGCTGATCATCGACGAGGCGCACGAACGCAGCCTGAACATCGACTTCCTGCTGGGCTACCTGAAGCAGATCCTGCCGCGGCGGCCCGACCTGAAGGTCATCGTCACCTCGGCCACCATCGATGCCGACCGCTTTGCCCGGCACTTTGCCGACGGGCAGGGCAGGCCAGCGCCGGTGCTGATGGTCTCGGGCCGCATGTACCCGGTGGAGCAGCGCTGGCGCCCGTTTGAGGAAAGCCGCGACCACGACCTGAACGACGCCATTGCCGACGCGGTGGATGAAGTCTGGACCGGTCGGCCGGCCGGCGACATCCTGATCTTTCTGCCCGGCGAGCGCGAGATCCGCGACGCCGCCGACCATTTGCGCGGGCACCTGGCGCACAGCCCGCTCACGCGCGGCGCTGAGGTCCTGCCGCTGTTCGCGCGCTTGTCCCAGGCCGAGCAGGACCGCGTGTTCGACACGCACGGCGCGCCGCGCATCGTCATCGCCACCAACGTGGCCGAGACCTCGCTCACCGTGCCGGGCATCAAGTACGTCATCGACGCCGGCACGGCGCGCGTCAAGCGCTACAGCTACCGCAGCAAGGTGGAGCAGCTGCTGGTCGAGCCGGTGAGCCAGGCCGCGGCCAACCAGCGCGCCGGCCGCTGCGGCCGCGTGAGCGACGGCGTGTGCATCCGGCTCTATGACGAAAAGGACTTTGCCGGCCGCCCGCGCTTTACCGACCCGGAAATCCTGCGCTCGTCGCTGGCCGCGGTGATCCTGCGCATGAAAAGCCTGCACCTGGGCGGCGAGGGCGGGCGGGTGGAGGACTTTCCCTTTCTTGACGCACCCTCGGGCCGTGCCATCGCCGACGGCATCCAGTTGTTGCAGGAGCTGGGCGCGATGGACGAGGCGCAGCAGCTCACGCCGCTGGGCGCCGAGCTGGCGCGCCTGCCGCTCGACCCGCGCGTGGGCCGCATGATCCTGGCCGCGCGCGAGCGCGGCGCCCTGAGCGAGGTGCTGGTCATCGCCAGCGCCCTGAGCGTGCAGGACGTGCGCGACCGCCCGCTGGAAGCGCAGGCCCAGGCCGACCAGGCGCACGCCAAGTTCGACGACGAGAAGAGCGAATTCAGCGGCTACCTGCGGCTGTGGAAGTGGCTGCACGACGCGCGCGGCGGCCACGTCGTCAGGACGCGCGGCGAGATGGCGGCGCAGGAAGGGCGCGGCGCCACCCGGCAGCCCGCCAACCTGGCCGCGCTGCCGGCGGCCAAGCGGGCGGCGCTGGCGATGGCTGCGGCGAAACAGGCGCTGGCGGGCGGCGAAACGGGTTCGCCCCCATCCCAGCCCACCCACAAGCTCAGCAACCGCCAGTGGGAAAACCTGCTGCGGCAGAACTACATCAGCGTGCGCCGCGTGCGCGAGTGGCGCGACATCCACACCCAGTTGCGCACCGTGGTGGCCGAGCACCGCTGGAAGGAAAACACTCAGCCCGCAGGTTACGAGGCGGTACACAAATCGCTGTTGGCCGGCCTGCTGGGCAACGTCGGCCACAAGCTGGAGAGCGACGACGGCGCCGGCCGTGACGGCGGCGAATATCTGGGCGCACGCGGCATCAAGTTTCACCGCCACCCCGGCGCGCACCTGAGCAAGCGCCCCGGCAAGTGGATCGTTGCCGCCGAACTGGTGGAAACCACGCGCCTATTCGGGCGCGGCATCGCCACCATCGAGCCGCAATGGCTGGAGGAAGTCGGCGGCCATTTGCTGAAAAAGCAGTTGCTGGAGCCGCACTGGGAGAAGAAGGCGCAGGACGTGATCGCGCTGGAGCGCGCCACGCTGTACGGCCTGGTGGTCTACAGCGGCCGGCGCAGGAGCTTCGGCGCCGTCGATCCGCACACGGCGCGCGACATCTTCATCCGCGAGGCGCTGGTGAACGGCGAGTGGCCGGAGGACTGGGCGCGGCGCCTGCCGTTCCTGCAGGCCAACGCCCGCACCATCGCCAAGGTGCAGGAGCTGGAGCACAAGAGCCGCCGCCAGGACGTGCTGGTGGACGACGAGCTGATCTACGCCTTCTACGACGCGCAGGTGCCGCAGGGCATCAGCAACGGGCGCGACTTTGAAAAATGGTGGCGCGAGGCCAGCAGGGCGAATCCGAAGCTGCTGCACTTGACGCGCGACGAGCTGATGCGCCACGAGGCGGCCGGCATCACCACCAGCGCCTTCCCGAAGATGATTCGTCTGGGCGGCGTGGACTGCACCGCCAGCTACCTGCACCAGCCCGGCGACGCCAAGGACGGCCTCACCGTCACCGTGCCGCTGTTCGTGCTGAACCAGGTCAGCGAGGCGCGCTGCGAATGGCTGGTGCCGGGCATGCTGAAGCCCAAGATCCAGGCGCTGCTCAAGAGCCTGCCTCAAAGGCCGCGCAGCCGCTTCGTGCCGCTGCCCGAGAGCGCCGAACGGCTGAACGACATCCTGGGCGCGCCCGAAGCCTTTGGCCAGGGCAGCCTGACCGACGCGCTTTTGAGGCTGGTGCGCGAGGCCACCAGCCTGGACGTGAAGCGCACCGACTTCAAGCTCGACATGCTGCCCGCGCACCTGTTCATGAACTTCCGCGTGGTCGACGAGCATGGCCGCCAGCGCGGGCAGGGGCGCAACCTGGCGGCCCTGAAGGCCGAACTGGGCGGCGAGGCGCGCGGCGCCTTCCAGGCGCTGGCGGGGCTGAAGGCGGCCAAGGCGGAGATCGTTGCACCATCGTCGGATTCGGCATCGAGAATCGCTCCAGCGCCCACCGATCAGGCGCCGGCAGCTGTCAAAAACATGGAGAGTACCGCCGTGTCGGCCGACACGCGCCACACGGCCTGGGACTTTGGCGCGCTGCCCGAGCTGATGGAAATCCGCCGCAAGGGGCAGGTGCTGGTCGGCTTCCCGGCCCTCGTCGACGCGGGCGACGCCGTCACCATCGAGGTGTTCGACGAGCCCGAGCTGGCCGCCACCCGGCACCGCGCCGGCCTGCGCCGCTTGTTCGCGCTGCAGGTGAAGGAGGCGCTGAAGTACCTTGAGAAGAACATTCCCGAGCTGCAGAAGATGGCTGTCGCCTACATGCCGCTCGGCACCGCGGAAGAGCTCCGCCAGCAGATCATCGACGTCGCGCTGGAGCGCGCCTTTCTCGCCGAGCCGCTGCCGGTGAACGAGGCCACTTTCAAGCGGCGTGTGGAAGAAGGCCGCACCCGTTTGACCCTGATCGCCAACGAGATCGCGCGCCTGGCCGGCACCATCCTCGCCGAATACGCCGCCGCCGCGCGCAAAATCAAGGACACCAGAAACGCCCCCGAGGCCACCAAGGACGCCGCCGAGCAGCTGCAGCGCCTGGTGCCCAAGCGTTTTCTCGCCGCCACGCCCTGGGCCGCGCTGCAGCACTTTCCGCGCTACCTGAAAG
>JAEXBL010000348.1 GCA_023394015.1 Pseudomonadota bacterium
CACCCTTTGAATCCGTCGCATCAAAGGCTACTGACAATGGAATTTCCTGACCGGCGAATCGCCAATCCGAAAATTTTTCTATAATCAAACGAATGATACGGGGGCAGCGCGGGTATATCCCTATTGGCGCTACACGAGACTCGCCCGGAGCCGCAGAAAGATTAGCATAAACTGCCACACGAGAACCAGAACTTACAACACCAAGATGCGTACTGAACATCGCACCGTTGTGAGCAATCTCCATCAGATCCACTTCTCGAAGTGAGCCAACGTCACTTAGAGTTATTTTCCGTGAAAACTGACCTTCTCCTCCGCCCGTTTGAGAAACAAAATCCCCACTTAAAGCGCCCGTATTATTTACTCCCTTCTCCTCTAGCCACCGATCGATCAGCTTATCAATTTCTTGAAGGCGGCCATCTGGATTAACTATAGTAGCTTCGAATGAGTACGCTGCTAGACTTTGCATATCACACCACTTGTAGCAAAAGGTAGGGGAACTACTTTACCCGACCGATACACAGCAACCTTTACGCCCCTCCCCTCCTCCACGTCCTCAAACACCACCGGATTCGCCACGCGCTCCACGAAGGTCAGGCCGGGCGCATGCTCGTGCACCAGCCCCTGCAGAAATTCAAGCGGCAACTCCGGCGCATTCAGGCACAGCAGCGCATAGCCGCCGGGCGCCAGGAGGGTGGGCAGGCGGCGCAGCAGGCGGGCGTAGTCCTTGGTGGCGACGAAGCTGCCCTTCTGGTAGCTGGGCGGGTCGGCGATCACCAGGTCGTACGGGCCGCTGCGGGTGAGCTTGGCCCATGAGTTGAAGAGGTCGTGCGCCAGAAAGCTGGCGCTACTCAAAGGCAGGCCATTGAGCCGGTGGTTGTGCTGGCCGGTGGCGAGCGCGCCGCGCGCCATGTCGAGGTTGGTGACCTGGGCCGCGCCGCCCTGCAGGGCGGCGACGGAGAAGGCGCAGGTATAGGCAAACAGGTTGAGCACGCGGGCGCCGCGCCCTTGCCTGGCCTTGAACGCGGCGGCGAACTCCCGCACCCAGCGGCGGCCCTCGGCCATGTCGAGGAACAGGCCGTGGTTCTGACCGCGCAGCACCTGCACCCGAAAGCGCGCCGGGCCTTCGGTGACGACGTGCGGATCGGGCACGTGGCCGGCCATCAGCCGCGTGTCGCTGCGCGGCTGATGGCGCGCATCCAGCCCGCGCTGCTGAAACACCCAGTTGAGTTGCTCTGCTTGATCGGGCGGCGCGATGAGCCGCCAGCGCGCCTGCAGCGCGGCGCCGATGGCGGCCAGTTGCGCGTCGCTGGCCGGCGCAAAGCTGGTGAGCACGAAGACCGGCGGGTAGGCATCGAGCGTCCACTGCTCGCAGCCCGGGTACAGCCCGCCCCGGCCGTGGAAGATGCGCTGCGCATCCACGGGCAGCGGCATGGCGGCGATGGCGTCGAGCAGGGCTTGCATGGGTCAGTGCTTCACATGCCGCTGCCGCGCGGCGTGGCCGCTTGGGGCGCGCTCGGGTGGTTTCGGCTAGTCGCAGCCGTCAATGGCGCGCGAATTCACGGATGGCGGCCAGAAAGTCGGCCGAGCCGTCCTTGGGGTTGTCGTCCAGCAGCTCCAGAAAGCTCACGCCGTACTCGCCCTGGGGGCGAAAGCGCTGCGGCACCAGCGAGAAATACATGGGGCTGACAAAGCGCGCCCCGTCTTCATACTGCGCCCGCAGGGCAGCCAGGGCGCCGCCGGGGCGCTTCCACACCTGGGGGTGAAGCTCGGGCACGCCATAGTCGGTCCAGCCGCGCTGCTTGAGAAAGGCACGCACCCAGTCACTGTTGGCGGCCCCGCCGTAGAGGTTGAAGCCGGGGCGCCAGGGCACGTCGGCCTGCAACGTGCTGTCCACTGCAAACAGCTGGCCGTTCCAAGATGAATTGACCTGGGGAATGATCTGATGCGAGAAAAGCTTGTCGGCGGGCAGGCCGCTGTCACGCGCGATGTCGAAGAACCTGGTGAGAAAGTGGCGCGTCTGCTCGTCGCGGTAGGTGTTCCAGGCGCGCGCCAGCGGGTTGTAGTACAGGTCTTGCTGCGGGCTGGGCATGTCCAGCCACGAGCGCACGCCGGGCAGCGCCGCGGGGCCGGGCAAGGGCCGGTCAAAGCCCAGGCGACGCAGCAGCTTGTTGACCAGCACCATCAGCCGCGACATGGTGCCCTCGGTCTTCAGGTCGGGCACCCCCGCCGGCAGGTGCCGCGGCGGGCTGGCCTGGTCGCGGCCCATCACCACGAACGGCACCTCGGCCAGCAGGTACTTGTCGCCGCCCGAAGCCGCCACCACCTGCGCACGGTGGCGCCCCGGCGCCAGTGCGCTGAAGTCCAGGTCGTGCCGAAAGCCGACATTGGGTGTGTCGATGTCCTCGACGGCGCGGTACACGTCCAGCCGGTTCAGGCCCCGCTGCACGGGGGCCACGTGGCGCCCGTCCACATACAGGTCCAGCGACTCGATGCGCTGCTGCGGATCGAACACCCAGCCGGCAATGGGCAGGCAGCCGCCGGCCCACGCGTCGTAGTGCTCGGCAAAGCGATTCAGCCTTTCGCTGCGAATGTCCTTCGACGGCGCCGGCACGGTGTCGAACGAGGTTTCGGTCAAGCCCATGGCGGCGTTCAAGGCCTCGACGCGCCCATATTGCGCCGCCAGCGCGCGCCGGAAGCCGGCCACCGACTCGGGGCTGTAATCCGTCACCGGCGTGGTGCCGAATACCCCCATGCCCGATTGAAAGTCAGGGTAGAGCTGGTGCACCTCGCCCGCCAGCGTGATGCCCACCACGCGCGCCTGCACCGCCTCGGGCAGCGCCGCGATGCGCCGGGACAGCTGGCGCAGGGCCGCGAAGCGGTAGCGGTTGACGTCGATGTTCTCGTCGACCTGCAAGGTGTAGGGGTGGATCGGATAGCCGAAGTAGCCCAGCGCCGGCGGCTGGCCGTCGGCAAACTTCATCAGGTTGCGTGGGTCCTTGAGCAGCGCCGCGGGCAACGGCCCCTGGCTGTCGAAGTGGGTGGACTGCAGGTACAGGATCACCGGCCGGTCGATCTTTTCGAGCAGCTTGAACAAGGGGTCGATGCGCCCTTCGTCCAGCACCCAGTCGCTGCCCTGCTGCTTGTACAGGCTGAGCAGCTGGAAGGTGAGCGTGTAGCCCACCTGCACCTGTCCCCTGGCGCCGCCGGGCTCCAGGGATTCCAGCAGCCGCGTCAGCGCGCCCGCCGCATCGCCGCCCTCGCGGGCGCAGGCCTGTTCGGCCTCGGCAAAGTTGAGGCGCACGCCCTGGTCGTGCTCCGCATCGCACAGCAGCAGGCCTTCGACGTTGGGCGTGATGTAGAAGGTTGGCCGCTCGGGCAGGGGCGGTTGCTGCGCCCCTGCCGCACCCATGATGCCCGCCAGCCCCAGCACCAGCGCCCCACGGCGCATCCAGCGGCGGGCCGAAGCAGCCCGCTTGTCAATTTCCAGCATTGCCCTGTATCTCACTTGAGCCGCCCCGCCCCACGGAGGGCCAAGCGCTGCGCGTTCATCGGAAGCGGGACATTGTAGAAGTGGCCTCGCCGGCGAAGGCGCATGCCCTGGTGCGGGGCGATGAGCCGCGCGCCTGTCCGCTGGTGCGATACACCATGAAAAAGCCGCGCCATCCTTGGGGATGGGCGCGGCCAGTTGCGGAGAATGCGACCTTATCTTTTCTGCGGCGGCAGGTCGGTGCAACTGCCGTGCGCCGCCTCGGCGGCCATGCCGATGCTCTCGCCCAGCGTGGGGTGCGGGTGGATGGTGCTGCCGATGTCGACGGCGTCGGCGCCCATCTCGATGGCGAGCGCCACCTCGCCGATCATGTCGCCGGCGTGGGTGCCGACGATGCCGCCGCCCAGGATGCGGCCGCTGGCCTCGTCGAACAGCAGCTTGGTGAAGCCTTCGTCGCGGCCGTTGGCAATGGCGCGGCCCGAGGCCGACCAGGGGAACAGGCCCTTCTTGATCTTCACGCCCTGCGCCCTGGCCTGGTCTTCGGTCAGGCCGACCCAGGCGATCTCGGGGTCGGTGTAGGCCACGCTGGGGATCACGCGGGCGTCGAAGGCGGCCTTGGCCAACGCCTCGTCGCCCTTCAGCTCGCCGGCGATGACTTCGGCCGCCACGTGGCCCTCGTGCACCGCCTTGTGCGCCAGCATGGGCTGGCCGACGATGTCGCCGATGGCGAAGATGTGCGGCACGTTGGTGCGCATTTGCGCGTCGACGTCGATGAAGCCGCGCTCGGTCACCGCCACGCCGGCCTGGTCGGCACCGATCTTGTGGCCGTTGGGGCTGCGGCCGACGGCCTGCAGCACCAGGTCGTAGGTCTGCGGCGCGGGGGTGTTCTCGCCCTCGAACGTGACCTCGATGCCGGCGTCGGTGGCCTTGGCGGCCACCGTCCTGGTCTTCAGCATGATGTGGTCGAAGCGCGGCGCGTTCAGCTTTTGCCACACCTTGACCAGGTCGCGGTCGGCGCCTTGCATCAGGCCGTCGAGCATCTCCACCACATCGAGCCGCGCGCCCAGCGTGGAATACACCGTGCCCATCTCCAGCCCGATGATGCCGCCGCCG
The DNA here is from genome assembly GCA_023394015.1 of Pseudomonadota bacterium. Lineage (GTDB taxonomy): Bacteria > Pseudomonadota > Gammaproteobacteria > Burkholderiales > Burkholderiaceae_C > Ottowia. The sequence goes on from JAEXBL010000348.1 coordinate 4,601, forward strand.
AGCACCAGCATCTTCTTCGGAACAGCTTTCAGCAGCAGCGCGCCGGTGGAGTCGACCACGCGCGGGTCCTCGGGCATGAAGGGCAGACGCACGGCCTGCGAGCCGGCGGCGATGATGGCGCGCTGGAACTGCAGCACCTGTTTCTTGCCGGTCTTCTCCTGCCCGGTGCCGCTGGTTTCTTCCACCTGCAGGTGGTTGGCGCCCACGAACGAGCCGTAGCCGCGCACGATGCTCACCTTGCGCATCTTGGCCATCGCACCCAGGCCGCCGGTGAGCTTGCCGATCACCTTGTCCTTGTGGGCGCGCAGCTTGTCAATGTCCACCTTGGGCGCGCCGCCGTAGTCGATACCGAGCGCGGCCAGGTGGCTGACCTCGTCCATCACCGCCGCCACGTGCAGCAGCGCCTTGGAGGGGATGCAGCCGACGTTCAGGCACACGCCGCCCAGGGTGGCGTAGCGTTCGACGAGGACCACTTTCAGCCCCAGGTCGGCGGCGCGGAAGGCGGCCGAATAGCCACCGGGGCCGCCACCGAGGACGAGCACGTCGCAGTCGAGGTCAGCCGTGCCCGAGTAAGTCACGCCCGCAGGCGTCGGCTGTCCGCTCCCTCTCCCGCTCGCGGGAGACGGCAGGGGTGA
>JAEXBL010000431.1 GCA_023394015.1 Pseudomonadota bacterium
CCGTCGATCTGGCGCTGTTCACCGAGCCGCCGCCCGCCGCCCCACACGCGCACTGACCGGCGATGGCGGCGGCGCCCTTCATCGCCACCCGCCGCCTGGCCGATCACGCCCTGCGCGCCGACGGCACGCGCGTGCCCCTGGCCGATCTGCGTGGCCAGCCGCTGGCGGCCGTGGCCGGCATAGCCCGGCCCGCGGCCGTCTTCGCCCTGCTGCGCGCCGCCGGGCTGACGCTGGCGCGCACCACCGCCCTGCCCGATCACCACGATTTCAATGGCTGGCCACGCCCGACAGATGGGCGCCAGCCCCTGATCTGCACCGAGAAGGACGCCCTGAAGCTGTGGCGCCACGCACCCGACGCGCTGGCGGTGCCGCTGCAGCTCGACGTGCCACCGGCCTTCTTCAGCGCGCTGGACGCGCACCTGGCGACGCAGGACTATCATCCCCGGCAGGCCTGATGTGGCGCGGCCACGCCGGCCCTTGTGTACCCCAAGAGAACCGCCACCATGGACGCCAAACTGCTTGAACTGCTGGTCTGCCCCGTCACCAAGGGCCCGCTGGACTACGACCGCGACAAGGGCGAGTTGATCTCGCGCTCGGCGCGCCTGGCCTACCCGGTGCGCGACGGCATTCCGATCATGCTGGAGGGCGAGGCCCGCCCGCTGTCGGCCGACGAGATCGACCAGTTGCCCGCCCGCACGCCGCTGGCCGGGTAAGCCTTTATCTCGCTTGTGCGGCCCCAGGCGGCCCGCTACGATCGCGCCCGGAGACAAACCACCCCAAAAAAGGAGTACCGCGCGATGAAGCCGACCCGCCCCGCCACCGCCTGGCTGACCACCGCCGCCCTGGCCACCACCCTGATGCTCGGCGCCTGCGGAAGCAGCGGCAGTGGCGACGATGCGCCCGAAATCCGCGAGACGGCCTACGGCAAGGTCGAGGGCGTGGACGACAGCGCGCGCTCGGGCACGTACTTCTGGAAGGGCATTCCCTTCGCCCAGCCGCCAGTGGACGAGTTGCGCTGGAAGGCACCACGCCCGCCCGTGGCCTGGACGAACACGCTCAAGACCACCCAGTTCGGCCCCTCGTGCATCCAGAACCCGCGCCTGTACAGCCCGGGCAAGCACAACACCTTCGACGCCAGCGTGGGCGACAACCTGGTCAGCGGCCACACGCCGGGCAGCGAGGACTGCCTGTCGCTCAACATCTGGCGCCCCGCCGGCAGCGAGAAGAAGCTGCCGGTGATCGTGTTCATCCACGGCGGCAGCAACATCACCGGCTACAGCGGCGACCCGCTGTACGACGGCGCCGCGCTGGCCAAAAAGGCCAATGCCGTGGTGGTGTCGGCCAACTACCGGCTGGGCCAGCTCGGCTTCTTCCGCCACTCGGCGCTGCGCGACCAGGCGGTCGACGCCACGCTGACGGCCGACGACCAGTCGGGCAACTTCGCCGTGCTCGACATCATCGAGGCGCTGAAGTTCGTGCAGGCCAACATCGGCGAATTCGGTGGCGACAAAGACAACGTCACCCTCTCCGGCCAGTCGGCCGGCGCCATCAATGTGCTGGCCGTTCTCACGGCACCCAAGCAGCGCACGGCCGGCCTGTTCCAGCGGCTGGCGCCGCTGTCGGGCGGCATCTCGGTGGCCACCAGCCCGGGCTTTCCGCAGCCGCCCAACGACCTGCAGGGCAACAACGGCTACATCCCGGCGCTGAACCCGCCAGCGCTGTATGAAGTGCTGTCGAGCACCCTGCTGACCAAGCTGCTGATCAACGACGGCACCGCCGCCGACGCTGCGGCCGCCGTCGCCTGGGTGCAGGAGCGCAGCAACGCCGAGATCGCCGCCTACCTGCGCGCCCAGCCGGCCAGCACCTTGCTGAAAGTCGGCCTGCAACCCGTGGGGGGCCTGCCCAACACCACCAGTTCCGGCCCCATCCCCGAGGGCACGGTGGTGGCCACCGACCCGATCGCCGCCATCGCCGCCGGCGACTACGTGAAGGTGCCGGTGCTGTCGGGCCTGACGGCCAGCGAATCCAAGCTGCTGTCCACCTACCTGCCCCTCGTCGGCCACCCGGCGGGCATCAAGCTGAGCGACAAGCAGTTGTTCGACATCCTGATGAGCCCCGGCAAGGTCCAGGATGCCCACTTCGCCGACATCATCAACCCCGCCTACCCCGACGGCGCGGCCTACGATGCGGCCATTGCCGAACTGGACGCCAAGTTCCTGGGCGCGCTGCGCGACAACTACATGAACGCGCTGACCGGGCAGCAGCCCGACCAGGTGTGGGGCTACCGCTTCGACTGGAAGCAGGAGGCCGCGCCCTGGAACGACGTGTACGGCGCCGCCCACGTGTTCGACCTGCCCTTTCTGTTCGGCAACTTCGGCCCCTCGCTGTACGCCAACGTGATCAACACCGAGGCCAACCGCAGCGGCCGGCTGGCCCTGTCCGACGCCATGATGGGCGCGCTGGCCGCCTTTGCCCGCACCGGCAACCCCAACAACCCGGCGCTGGGCGTGAGCTGGCCCAACTGGCCCGCCAAGCTGATCTTCGACGCCACGCCGACGGCGCGGCAGCTGTCGGTGGAGTGAGCCTCGGGGTGGCAGCACGCTGCCGCGCGCCGATGGCGGAGAATGACCGCGCTGCCGTCCTGCAGCGCGGTTTTTCTTTGTGCACCTCCTCCATGCTCTTCACCGTCCTCATCCCCGCCCGCCGGGCTTCCAGCCGCCTGCCCGACAAGCCCCTGGCCGACATCGGCGGCAAGCCGATGATCGTGCGCGTGGCCGAACGGGCCGAACAATCCGGCGCGGCGCAGGTGGTGGTGGCGGCCGATGCGCCGGCCATCCTCGACGCCTGCGCCGCCCACGGCGTGCGGGCGGTGGCCACGCGCGCCGACCACCCCAGCGGCAGCGACCGCCTGGCCGAGGCCTGCGAGCTGCTGGGCCTGGATGGCGACGATGTGGTGGTGAACGTGCAGGGCGACGAGCCGCTGATCGAGCCCGCGCTGATCGACGCCGTGGCGGCCTTGCTGCAACAGCAGCCGCTGGCGCAGATGGGCACGGCGGCGCACGCCATCGACCGCGTGGAAGACTTCCGCAACCCCAACGTAGTGAAGGTGGTGACCGACGCCCAGGGCCTGGCCCTGCTGTTCAGCCGCGCGCCGCTGCCGTGGTGGCGCGACGGCTTTGCCGACGGCATCGCGGCGCTGCCCGCACAGCCGGTGCCGCTGCGCCACATCGGCCTGTACAGCTACCGCGCTGGCTTTCTGCGCGCCTTTCCCAGGCTGGCGCCGGCGCCGCTGGAGCAGTGCGAGGCGCTGGAGCAGCTGCGCGCGCTGTGGCACGGCCACCGCATTGCCGTGCACGTGGCGCCCCTGGCGCCCGGTCCGGGGGTCGACACGCCCGAGGACCTGGCCCGCGTGCGGGCGCTGTGGGCCGCCCGGCCCGGTTGACGCGGGTGCGGCAGCATGGCACTGCGGGTGCAGGGACACCGGCGCCAGCCACTTGAGCGGCCTCGGCCATTGGCCCACTGAAACGCAGGCCGGTCGGTCGCCGGCCACTGTCAAAACAAAAGCTTTGCCCGCGCGCGCCGGCTGTAAGCCTGCGCCGGGTGCCTGCGTGCTATTCTCCCCAGCCCATCGAGTGCCGGCTCCCGCCAGCGGAGCGGCCACCATGCAGAGCGAGGAGCGAGATGAGACTGATTCTGTTGGGCGCCCCGGGCGCAGGCAAGGGCACGCAAGCGGCCTTCATCTGCCAGAAATACGGCATTCCCCAGATTTCCACCGGCGACATGTTGCGCGCCGCCGTCAAGGCCGGCACGCCGCTGGGCCTGCAGGCTAAGAGCGTGATGGAGTCGGGCGGCCTGGTCAGCGACGACCTGATCATCAACCTGGTGAAGGAGCGCATTGCCGAACCCGATTGCGCCAACGGCTTTCTGTTCGACGGCTTTCCGCGCACCATCCCGCAGGCCGAAGCCATGAAGGAGGCCGGCGTCAAGCTCGACTACGTGCTGGAGATCGACGTGCCCTTCGACGCCATCATCGAGCGCATGAGCGGCCGCCGCAGCCACCCGGCCAGCGGCCGCACCTACCACGTCAAGTTCAACCCGCCCAAGGTGGAAGGCCAGGACGACGTGACCGGCGAGCCGCTGGTGCAGCGCGACGACGACAAGGAAGAGACGGTGCGCAAGCGCCTCGAGGTGTACGACCAGCAGACGCGCCCGCTGGTGGACTACTACAGCAACTGGGCCAAGGCCGAGCCGCAGGCAGCGCCGCAATACCGCGCCATCAGCGGCACCGGCACGGTGGAAGAAATCACCCAGCGCGCACTCGCCGCCCTGGCCAGCTGAGGCCAGGCGCCGCACCGTACCTTCGCGGCGCTCATCCCGAGCGCCGCTTTCGTTTGCGGCGCCCGGCGCAGCCTGGATGGTGGCCGCTGCATCGCGCGGCCCGGCGCCATCCCCTCTCTCTTTACCGGGGCGTGCCTAGCACCACGGTCCAGTAATGGCCGTAGCGCGTGCGCGGGCTGGCTTGGCAAGCGCCGCCCACCTCCACATAGCTCGCGCTCATCAGGTTGCGGCAATGCGGCACGCTGCCCAGCCACTGATCGACGGTGCGCTTGGCCGCCGCATGACCGGCCGCCACGTTCTCGGCCAGGGCCGACCAGCCATAGCCCGCGCGCGCCACACGCAGGGTCAACGAACTGCCGTCCGAGCCCTGGTGGCTGACGAAGTCGTGCTTTGCCATGTCGCGGCTGTGGCTGTCCGCCGCTGAAGCCAGGGCGGCGTTCCAGCGCAAGGGCGGCGCCGCAGGCGTCAAGCCGGTGCCGCACATCTGCGCCTGGGCACGCGCCAGGTTAATCTCGTCCAGCAACTCGCCCAGGTCGCCGCAGGCCTGGACGGCATCGGCGGGGGGAGGTGTGGGTGTGGGTGTGGG
>JAEXBL010000418.1 GCA_023394015.1 Pseudomonadota bacterium
GCGGAGCGAAGACAAAGTTGCCGCGCACCGGGTCAATCACGTTGACCCCGCCAGAACCATCGGTGGCGATCAGGGCGTGCTGGGCGCCGCTGAAGGCACCCTGGGCGTCCTGCTGGTAGATGGCCCACGAACCCATCAGGCCGCCGGTGGGGTTGTTCAGGCCCAGCGCACGGGCAGTGCCCGGGGTGGCGTTATCACCAGGGGCCACGATCTCGGTGGTCAGCAGCGGATCGAAGGCACCGGCGGTGCAGGGCGCCACGCCCTTGACGTGCTTGATGGCGGTATACAGCGGGTTGACGGTGCCAGATTGGGTTTTACCGTCCGCCTGCATCAGCTGCGGCGGCACGTCGGCCATGTTCAGCACCTCGATGTAGCCCTCGCGGGTGAGCGCGTTCCTCACATCTTGAGTGACATAGGAAGGCAGGCGCAGGTCGCTGAACACGCCGGGCCATGCCGATTGCTCGGGGATGGTGCAGGAGGTGTCGGGGGTGACGATTTGCGCACGACCGTCGGCGTTCTGCGACACCATGCCGCTCCACACGTCGCCAGGCGACAGGAACAGGGTGAAGTCGAGCACGTCGTCGGAGTTGGCGGCACCGCGGAAGCGCACCTTGACGGCCTTGCCGTTGACGGTATCGGTGTTCACGATGTTGACCAGGGTGGCCATGTTGCCCTGCGCCGTGTAGTAGGGCGTGAACAGCTGGTGACCCACACCGGCCGGGTTCGGCACGATGTCGCTGGCAACCGCCGCATCGGTACTGAACACGGCGATGGCCTGGGCCGTGCCGGCAAATCCCAAGCTGCCCAGGGCGATTGCAGCGCTGAGCGACAGGATGCTCTTTTTCATAGCTATGACTCCGTTAGAAAAATGGTTGCAAGACCCAAGCGAATCTTGGAAATGCCCGGCAATGCTAACACGCTCGCCGGCGAAATTTCAATCCAGCCCATGGCTGGAACAGGCCTTGCGCTTCAAAAGTGTTGCGCCAATCATACAGCTGGCCGCAAGCGGGGTCGACGCGACCCGTCAGTCACAGGGCCTGGTAGAACCACCACTGCCCATCGGCGCGCACCCAGACTTCGTCGATATAACCCACCAGATCGTTGCCGTGGAAGGGGGGGATGTTCACGGTGCTGGTCAGGCGCAGGCGCGCGGTGCAGCGCTCGGGCTCGCACTTGACCTGATGCACCTGCACGCCCTTCCACTGCCCGGCGCTGCCGAAGCGGCTGCGGTAATCCTTTTGGCTGACGAGCGCGCGGTAGCTGGGCTGTGTGTATTCCCAGGCCTTCTCGAAGTCGCGCTTGATCAGTGCATCCCAGCGCGCCTCGATGCGCTGGGTGACGATTTCTTCGGGCGTTTTGGGCTGCAAGGCAGCGCAGCCGGCCAGCCACAGGGCGGCAGCCAGCGCAGCGGCCACCACGGCGGCGCGGCGTGGCACGGCAGGCAAAGAGGTGGGGGACATGGTGGAAAACTCCTTTCGAGTGTGAGCGCATGACCGCCGGGTGGCGGCTATGTCGGTGACTGTACATGGCGCAACTGCCGGCTGACGGCCGGCAGATTGCTCAGGGCCGATTTTGCCGTGTGCCTGCAGAGGCGGGCTCCATCAGCCCCTTCATGCGGTCGCGCAGCTCGCGGCTGACGGCGCGGGCGTCCTCGTCGGAGCGCAGCACGCGCGGGGTGATGATGACCAGCAGTTCGGTGCGCTGGGCATGGTTGGCATGGTTGCCGAACAGGGCGCCCACGACGGGGATGGACGAGAGCAGCGGCACGCCGGCCTTGCGGTTTTCGCTGCTGTCCTTGATGAGGCCGCCGAGCACCAGGGTTTCGCCCGAGCGCACGGCGACCTTGGAGTTGATCTGGCGCTGCATGAAGACGGGGGTGAGGCTGGCACTGGCGCTGGCGACGTCGGTGACGATCTGGTTGATGTCGAGCGTGACCAGGTCGCCGGCGGTGACCGAGGGGGTGACGCCGAGCATCACGCCGGTGTCCTTGTACTGGATGTTGTCGGTGGTGACCACGGTGCCGGTGCCGGCGACGGTGGTGCCGGTCTTGACCGGCTGCTGCTCGCCCACCTGGATGGCGGCGGTGTGGTTGTCGAGCACCATCAGCGAGGGGCTGGAGATGACCTTGAGCAGGCGCTTGTCGGCCAGGGCGCTGAGCACGGCGGTGATGTTGCCGGCGGCGTTGCGCAGGGCGTAGGTAAAGGCGCTGGCGACGCCGCCGGGGGTGGTGGCGGTGGCGCCGAGGCGGCCCTCGTCGGCGATGCCGATGACGCCGGTGCCGCTGCGCCCGCCGCCCACGCCGCCGCGGAAGGCCCATTGCAGGCCGTATTCGAGGTCGTCGCCGAGGCGGACTTCGACGATGGAGGCTTCGAGCAGCACCTGGGCGCGCTGGATGTCGAGGCGCTTGAGGGTGGCTTCGATGCGCTCGTATTCGGCCGGGGTGGCGTGCACCAGCAGGGTGTTGTTGATGCGGTCGGCCATGACGCGCACGGACTGGCCGAGGGTGGTGGTGACCACGTTGGGACCTTGGGGCTGGCCCTGAGGCTGGTTCAGGCCGCCAAGGCTGCCGACCATGCCGCCGCCCAGGGCACCCAGGCCGCCGGTGTCCAGGCCCGATCCGAACCCTGAACTCAGGCTACCACCGAAGCCACCGCCGCCGAACGGGCTGCTGTGGCTGCTGCCGAACTGACTGGCAAAGCTGGTGTTGACGTTGGCCGAGGTGCCGACGGCGCCGGCGAGGCCGGGGGCGATGCCGGTGGCCCCGCTGGCATCGGCCGGCTGAGCGCTGCCACCGTAGATGCCGTTGAGCAGTTCGGCCAGGTGGCTGGACGAGCCATTCTGCACCTTGTAGACGAACAGTTGCGGCTCGGCGCTGTTGAGGTTGGGACGGTCGAACTGCTCGATCCAGTAGCGCACCTCGTCCAGGTAGGCGGCGCGTGGGGTGACGACCATGACGGCATTGATGCGCTCGATGGGCAGGATGCGCAGCGCGCCGTGCAGGGGGTTGCCCTCGCCCGGGCCTGCGGCGAAAGCCAGCGCCGCGGGGGGCTGGGCGGCAGCCGCGGGCGGCGGCGCGGGCTGGGGGGTGGGCGCACGGCCACCTGCGGGGGCCGACGCTGGACCAGCGGCAGTGACGCCGGAAAGCAGGCGCAGAGCGGCATCCACCTCGGCAGCGGAGGTGTGCTTGAGCGGAAACACCCCGACCGACATGCCGCGCAGCATGTTGACGTCGAAGGTGGCCACCAGGTCCATCCAGCCTTCGGCCTCGGCGCGGGTGCCGCGCATGACGATGATGTTGCGCACGGTGTCGACGCGGACGATGGCCTCGCCCGACACCAGCGGGCGCAGGATGTTGGCCATTTCGCCCGCGCCCAGGTATTGCAGCGGGATGATGACGGCGCCGTAGCCGGGCGGCAGGGGTTTGCCGGGCGCGGCCACGGCGGGGGCGCTGACGATGCCGCGCAGGGCCTCGGCCTTGCCCACATGGTAGGTGCCGCGGGCGTCGCGCGCCATGACGATGCCGTTGGCCTGCAGGGCGGTTTCGAGCAGCAGCAGGGCGCGGTCGGCGCTGATGGTGTCGCGCGTGGTGAGGGTGACGGTGCCGGCCAGTGGCGGGTGGACCACGTAGTCGACCTTGAGCAGGTCGCGCAGCATGACGTGGACGACTTCGCCGACGGGGGCGCTCTCGAACTTGAAGCTGCTGACCGGACCGCGCACGGCGCCGCCGCTGGCGCTGCGCTGGGGCGCCACCAGGCGGTCGTTGCCGCGGATGATGATGGGGTCGGCAGTGCGCGCCTCGTCATCGGCCGGCGCCAGTCCGTCGGCCACCGCCTGCGGCGCCGCGCTGGCGGTGCTGGCGACGGGTGCGATCTCGGTGGGGGAGCCAGCGGCTTCGGCACCCGCCGTGGGCGCGACGGTTGGTTGGGCACAGCCCATGAGTTGGGCCAGAAGCGCCAGAGCGAGAAGCGATGCGGGGGTGCGTGACATGGGCATGGAAGAAAGTGAATCCGAGATCGGCTGCGGCAGGGTGTTCAACGTGGCGGCGTGGCCTGCCTGGCACCGCCACCAAAGGAGCCGACCGGCTTGCTCGGCAGGGCAGCAGAAGCCGCCGACGCAGGCGGCTTGGTGGCCGCCGGGGCAGGAGGAGCCACTGCAGGCGCCGGCGCAGCGCGTGCCGGGCGGTCGTTGACCCTGGCGGCCGGCTGTCTCGTTGCCGGGGCGTTCTGTGCCTCGGCGGCGGCATGGGTCACGGGGAGTTCGAGGCGATGTCGTTCGCCTTGGCGAACAAAACTCGCGGTGCGGTCCTGCAAGCTGTCGAGGGTCCAGCCGCCGACACGCTCGCCGCGCCGCACAAAGCTGGTCTTGCCGTCTTGCTCGATCATGACGCCGCTGAGCGCCGGGCCGTCCACGATGCCGAGCAGCTTGAGCTGCTCGATGGCGCTGGGCGGCGGGGCCGAGGCGGCTGGCGCAGGCGCAGCAGCGGCCTGCGGGCGGCGCGTGGGCGACATGAGCGGCCGCTTGAGGACTTCCGGGTAGGCGGCGGTGGCGGCGGGGTTGGCCACGAGGACGGCGGCATGCACGTCATCGAGCGTGGGGGCCTGGGGTGCCGGCGCCGGCCAGTGGCGCCACCTTGCCGGGGCGCCGGGGGCCAGCCACAGCACGGCCAGGGCCAGGGCCAGCACGAGGACAGAGCCAGTCAGCCAGGTCATGGCGCCGCGCGGGGTGGCGCTCATGGCTGCTGCTCCTTGAGCACGAACAGGTCGAGCTGCGTCTGGATGGCCTGGGCCTGTCCGGGCGCACGGCCGCCCTGAGACAGCAACTGGATGGTGCGGCTGTAGATGACCGGGCGTTCGCGCGGCAAGGCCGCCAGCAGCTTCTGCAACTGCGCCCAGTCGCCTTCGAGGCGCACACTGAGGCCGACGCGCTCGAAGCCAGGGTGGTCCTTGTCTTCGGCAGGCGCGGCCACCTGGCTGCTGGTGACGCGCAGCTCCTGCGCGCCGGCCAACTCGCGCACGCGTTGCAGCACGGCGTTGCCGATCTGGCCGGCGTCGGCAGGGTGCAGGAACTCGGTCAGGTTGACCTGCAGCGCCTGCCCGGCCTGCGCCAGTTGATCGCCATGCTCGAGCAGCCCGGCCAGGCGCGCGTGGCGCGGCTCGATCTCGGCCAGCCGGGCGGCAGCGCGGGTGTGCACGCCCGCCACCCACAGGGCGCCGAGCACGAACATGGACAGCAGGACGGCGGCGATCAAGGCCAGCCAGAGCTGTTCGGGACGATACGGCAAGCGAGGACTGCTGCTCATGAAGCGTTTGCACCTGGACGCGCCAGGCCGTAACGGGGCGCGTCGAGTTGCAATTCGATGATGAAGGTTTCCTTGGTGGCCCCCACGCCCCGGGTGGCCGGCGAGGCCAGGCGCACGTCGTGCACGCCGGGCTCGGTCGCCAGGCGCTGCACCAGGGCGGCGGCGTCGTCGGCCTGGCCATTGAGCACGAGCTTGACGCCTTCGACGCGCAGGGCAGTGAGCCAGGCGCCATCCGGCAGGGCGCGGGTCAGCATGTCCAGCACCGGCGGCAGGGCCAGTTGCTGGGCCAACAGCTTGTCGACGGCCTGCAGGCGCTCGAGACGTTGCATCATGAGCTCCCGCTGCGCCATCTGGGGCGCCGCCTGCCGCTGCAAAGCCTCGAACGACTGCTGCGCTTGGATGGCCCGCTGGCGCAGCATCAGGGTGGGCGTGAGCACCAGCGCGGCCAGCAAGGCCAGGGCCAGCATCAGCAAGCCAGCGCGCGCAACGGTGCCCTGCTGCTCGATGCGGCGGCGTTGACCTTCGCCGTAGCCGGCGAGGACGATGGGGTGCACAGGGCCGCCGGCAGGGACGGTGCTGGCCGGCAGCACCCAGACTTCGGGCGCCGCCGCCGGATCGGCGCCAGCCTGGCGAAGCGTCTGCTCTACCTCGTGGCGTGAGGTGATGACCAGATCGACCCGCGTCAGCTTGTCGGCGGCGGGATGGGCCGCGAAACCGAAAACCGTTTGCTCCGCACCGAAAGGGCTGGCGCCGGCCACCTCCAGTTGCACAGCCTGCGCCAGCTCGGCGGCGGCGAGCGGGGGCAGCAGCAGGCGCCGCTCGAGCACGCGCGAAAAAGGCAGCTCGACCGCCGTGGCCGCCACCGGGTCGGCGGCCCCTGGCGCCGGTGTGGCCACGCCGTGGGCCATGTCCCAGGTGCTGGCACTGCCATCGGGGTGGCGCAGCTGCACGCGCACGGCAGGCCGCAGCCAGCGCAGGGCAGGCCACGCCAGCAGTCGCTCGCCGGCCGCACGCCACTGGCGCGGCCATTGGGCAACGTCGATACCGAGAAATGCGCCGGATGAGGTGGTATTGAAAGCCATGAAAAAGACCGGGTCACACCGCTGAGCGCAGCACGATCTGCCGCTCCGTGCGCAGAATGCGCCAAGGCGCCGTGCGTGCATAAGAGGCACCCAGGGCCACGTCGCGTGTCAGGAGCAGTATTCTGCCTTCATCGAGCGGCACCCTGGCCTGCAGCCGGTAAACATCTGTTCCGCCGGCGCCGACGAAGGCGCCCTGGAACCCGCTGGCATCGGGGCCGAGCTGTGCGCCGGCGCGCTGGCGCACAAAGGCATCCACCCGGCCCATGTTGCCCTGGGCCAGCACAGCCAGCACGGCCGGGGGCGCGGCCAACGGGTTGACCTGACCGCCGCTGCCGAGGTCGGCGGTGACCAGCGGCGCAATGCGGGCATAGAGCGCGTAGTCGATGCCTGGCACCAGCAGCAAGTCTTCGGGCGCCTCGAAGCGGCGGGCCTGCACGAATGCAGCGCCGGGGGCGGTGGGATCGACATCGGGGCGACCGTCGCGCCAGGTGACCAGATCGTCAGCCAACGCCTGGGCGCGCCCGGCGTCCAGGCCGCCAGCCACCTGCAGCAACGCGGCCAGCAGGGGCGCCGGCGCGCCGTTGAGCGAGATCAGGCCGCTCAAGGGCGCGATCTCGACCCCGATCTCCTGGCCACCGTAGGGCACCTGGACGGTGACGATGCCCAGCGCCCGCTGGTTGCTCACCGCAAGTGCCTGCAAGGCCAGCGCCATGGCGGCCTCGGCGGCGGCCTGGCCGCCGACCTGATCGCGCTGCGTGCCAGCGACCTGGATTTGCTGGCGCACGGTGCCGGACAATCCAATGACCATGACGCTGAGGGCGGCCACGATCCACAGCACGGCGATCAAGGCCATGCCGGCGGGCCGACGGCGCAAAGTGCGCGGTGGCGCGCGGCGCGGCATCATCGCGCGCCCCCACCAAAGCTTCCACGCTGGGCCGAGGGGTCGCTGATGAACGCGGCGTTCAGCGCCACCACCAGCGGCGGCCACGCCAACTGGGCGCCGTCCACCTGCAAGGCCACGGCAGCGGGCAGCAGCGTGGGCGGCAGGTCCGTGAAAGGCACGCCCGGCGGTGGCCACACCGGGCTCCAGCCGCCGCTGATCGGCTCCTGGTAGCGCAGGGCGAGCCCTTGCACGGGCGCCGCCAGCACCTGCGCGGCGGCTTGGCCCCAGGCGTTGAAGGCGGGCGCGCCGGTCCATGGCGCGTAGCGCAGCACCAGTTGGCCGGCGCCGTCGGGACCGGCTTCGACCCCCAGCCGCATGTAGTGGCGCCCGCCGGCGCCGTAGCGGGCGGGTAGGACGCCGATCCAGGCCAGCGAATCGGGCGCGGCCTCGAAAAAAGGCGCCTCGGGCGGCGCGCCGGCGCGGCCGCTGGCAAAGCGCCGGGCCGACACGCGGCCCAGCACGTCGTGCAGGAAGTAGACGGTGGCGCGGTAGTCGTCGGCGGTGGCGATGCGCTGCTCGACGCGCTCCTCGGTCTGGCCCATGGCGCGCAGGGCGCCGGTGAGCGCCAGCATGAGCAGCGACAATAGCACCAGCGCGATCAGCACTTCGACCAGGGTGAAGCCGCGCGGGCGGGCCGCGGCAAGGCGCGTCATCGCGGCCCCCCGGGTTGACCCAGGCGCTCGGGACGCAGGGTCGTCAGTTCGAAGCTGCGCGGGGCAGCGCCATCCTGCCAGTGCACGGCCACGTGCAACTCGTGCAGGCGAGGCGCCTGCGGGTTGGCGTTGCTGGCGGGCGTGGGATAGGGCCGGCTGGCAATCTGCCAGCCGTAGCCGGCGGCCTGGTCGGCCTCGTTCACGCCTTGCGGCGGCACGGTCTGGTGCGCGGCCAGCAGCGATTCGGCCAGCAGCATGGCGCGCTCGTGCCCGGCCAGGCCGCCGACCTGGCGCGCGTTGTTGCCCATCACGCGGTAGAGCATGCCCAGCGCCATGGCGGCGATGGCAAAGGCCACCAGGATCTCCAGCAGCGAGAAGCCGCGCGCGCGGCGCGCCGGGGCGGTCATGGCGCGACAGGCTCCTGCTCGACGCGGCCCGAGAACCAGTCGACGCGCAGGCGCACGCCGGTGCCGGAGGGGCGGATCAGGTCGACGCTGCCGCCCGAGGCCCCGCCGCGCGGCAGAAAGCGGATGGCCAGGCTGCCGTCGGCACCGGCCTCTTCGGCCGCCATCACGGCGCGCAGCACCAGCGGCTCGGGCACGTGCTGGGGCGTGCTGCCTTCGACGCCGAAGGTGCGCGCCTGCGGGTTGACGGCAAAGCGCACTTCCGAGCCGCTGCTTTGCGCCAGCGCGCGGGCGGCGCGCAGCTCGGTCAGCACGGCGCGCACGGTGTCGCGGTACTGCGCCGATTCGTGCAGGCGGTTGAAGGCCACGGGCACCAGGCCGACGATGAGGGCGATGAGCGCGAACACCACCAGCAACTCGATGAGCGTGAAGCCGGCGGCGCGGCGCGGCCAGCGATTGGCGGCGATGTTCATGGCTGCGCGCGTCCGTCAGACAAGCGCTGGGGGCTGCAATGAAACATGAGGTCGCTTCGCTCGATGACCGGCGCCGGCGCGCCATGACAAATGACAAAGGCGCCGTGCGGGCGGATACGTTTTGTCATTGGTCATGCGCTCGTCAGAGCGCGGTCATTCGTCATCGCATGGGCAACTGTTAGTGCATCAACCTCCTTGGGCGGCCATTACTTCGCGTTGCGCACGTCGGCGTTCTCGCCATCGCCGCCGGGGGCGTTGTCGGCGCCCAGCGAGAGGATCTCGATGCCGCCGTTGGGGCCGGGGTTGGCGTAGCGGTAGGCGTTGCCCCAGGGGTCGGTGGGCAGGCCGCCCTTCAGGTAGGGGCCGTTCCAGCCATTGGCCGACGCGGGCTTGGTAACCAGCGCCTGCAGCCCCTCGGCGTTGGTGGGGTAGCGGCCCACGTCGAGCTTGAACAAATCCAGCGATTTGTCGAGGTCGGCGATCTGGATGGCGGCAGTCTTGCTCTTGGCGCCGCCCAGGCGGTCCATCACCGCCGGGCCGACCAGGCCGGCCAGCAGGGCGATGATGGCGATGACCACCAGCATCTCGATCAGGGTGAAGCCCCGCGCGGCCCTGGCGGCCTGGCGGCGGATGAAGCGGTTCATGGTGCGGTTTCCTTTCAGTAGATTCGTCAGCCGGCCAAGTCGTTGATCGACAGGATGCCCAGCAGGATGGACACGATGATGGCCGCGATCAGCACCCCCAGCAGCAGGATCAGCACCGGCTCCAGCAGGGTCAGCGCGCGCTTGATGCCGGTTTCGACCTCGCGGTCGAGCACGTCGGACAGCTCCAGCATCATGGGGCCGATGCGGCCGGTTTCTTCGCCCACTCTGACCAGGTTGATGGCCAAAGGTTCAAACACCTGGGTGCTGTCCATGGCGCGGGTGATGCGCACGCCCTCCTTCACCTGCGGCGCCATTTTGGCCAGCGGCGCGCGCAGGTTGGCATTGCCGACGGTGTCGGTGGCGATGTGCAGCGCGGTGAGCAGCGGCACGCCGTTGCCCAGCAGGGTGCCGAGCGAGCGAGTGAACAGCGTCAGCTCGTATTTGTAGAGCAGGTTGCCCAATACCGGCAGGCGCAGCGCCCGGTTTTGCCACCAGGCGCGGCCGCCGGGCGAGCGCAGCCAGCGCCACGCCAGCCAGCCCAGCAGCACGGCACCGATGGCCAGCACCAGGCCGTACTGCTTGAAGCCGTGGCCCAGCATCATCACCAGCCGCGTGGGCAGCGGCAGCGCATCGCCCATGTCCTTGAACAGCTTCTCGAACTGCGGCACCACGAAGCCCAGCATGCCCACCAGCGACAGCAGCGCCACGCCCAGCAGAATGGCCGGGTAGATGGTGGCCGAGACCACGCTTTCGCGCAGGGCGCGGATGCGATCCATGTGCGCCACCAGGCGCTCCAGCACCTGCGACATCTGTCCGCTGGCCTCGCCCGAGCGCACCATGTTGATGTAGAAGTCGCCGAACAATTCTTTCCGCGTGCCCAGGGCGCGGCTGAACGGGGCGCCGCCCTTGACGTCCTCCAGAATGCCTTCGAGCAGGGTCCTGACGCTGGGCTTGGCGCTCATCTCGATCAGCACGCGCAGCGCGTTGTCCAGCGCCAGGCCGGCGCGCAGCATGATCGACAGCTCGGTGGTCAGCGCCAGCACGTCGGCCTGGGTGACCGGCCCGCGCAGCGCGCGCCGGCTGCCGCGGGCGCGCAGGCCCTTGACGTCGGCGGTGACGGGCACCTCGGCCGCGTCCTGCACGCGCAGCGGCGTCAGGCCACGCTCGCGCAACTGGCGCAGCACGGCATCGGCCGCGCCGGCCTCGGTGCGGCCCTCGACCAGTTGCCCATCGGGCTGGGCGGCGCGCCAAGCGAACTCAGGCATGGAGATCGCTCCGTGCGCCGCCAGTCAGCGGCAGCACGCTCCGCGCCCGGGGCCAGGCGGCCAGCGGTGCCCCCTTGAGGGGGGTGGCGCAACAACGCGCAGCGTGTGAAGCCTGGGGGTGGGTCATGCTTCGCCTTGGTCCTGCGTGGCGCGCAGCACTTCGTCGAGGCTGGTCACGCCGGCGGCCACCTTGCGCAGGCCGTCGTCGTACAGCGTGTACATGCCGGCTTTCACGGCGATGGCCTGCAGGGCGGACGCATCCATGCCTTGCAGGATGGCGCTGCGCATGGCCTCGTCCACCACCAGCAACTCGTGGATGGCGGTGCGGCCCTGGTAGCCAGTGCCGCGGCAGTGCTCGCAGCCCCTGGCCTCGTACACCGGCGCGCCGGGCGCCAGAAAGCGGCCCAGGCCGGCGCTTTGCAGCAGCGCCGGGTCGGGCTGCACCGGCGTCTTGCAGTGCGGGCACAGGCGCCGCACCAGGCGCTGGGCCAGCACGCCGTTGACGGTAGAAGTGATCAGGTAGCGCTCCACCCCCATGTCCTGCATGCGCACCACGGCGCTGGCGGCGGTGTTGGTGTGCAGGGTGGACAGCACCAGGTGGCCGGTGAGCGAGGACTGCACGGCGATCTGCGCGGTTTCGCCATCGCGCATCTCGCCGATCATGATGATGTCCGGGTCCTGCCGCAGGATGGAGCGCAGGGCGTTGGCAAACGTCAGGTTGATCTGGCTGTGCACCTGGATCTGGTTGATGCCCTCAAGCTGGTATTCGACCGGGTCCTCGACGGTGATGATCTTCTGCGACACCGCGTCGAGCTTGGCCAGCGCCGCGTACAGCGTGGTGGTCTTGCCCGAGCCGGTGGGGCCGGTGACCAGCAGGATGCCGTGCGGGCGGTGGATGAGCTGGTTGAAGCGCGCCAGGGTGTCGCGCTCGAAGCCCATGTCCTCCAGGCTGAGACGCACGCTGGCGCGGTCGAGCACGCGCATCACCACGCTCTCGCCGTGCACGGTGGGCACGGTGGACACGCGCAGATCCAGCTCGCGGCCCTTGACGCGGGTCTTGATGCGCCCGTCCTGCGGCAGGCGGCGCTCTGCGATGTCCAGGTGCGCCAGCAGCTTCACGCGCGAGCTGACGGCCGCGCCCTGCGCCGCGGGCACCACCTCGCCCGGGTGCAACACGCCGTCGATGCGGTAGCGCACGTGCAGGCCGTCGTCGAACGGCTCCAGGTGGATGTCGGAGGCGCGCAACTCGATCACGCGGCCGATGATGGCGTTGACCAGGCGAATGACCGGCGCCTCGCTGGCCAGGTCGCGCAGGTGCTCGACGAAGTCGCCGGCGTCGGCATCGAAGCCGTCACCCAACTCATCGCCCTCGCCCGCTTCGTCGGCGCCATGGTCGAACAGGCGCGTCAGCGCCTTGTCGATGTCGGAGGCCAGGCCCACGGCGGGCTCGATCGCCAGTCCACTGGCCAGGCTGAGCGCCTTGCGCACGAAGCCGTCCTGCGGCGCGCTCATGACCACGTGCAGGCGGCCGTCCTCCACGCTCAGCGGCAGTACCCGGTGGGCCTTCAGGAAGTCCGGCAGCAAGCCCTCGGGCTCGGGTGGCAGCTCGGGAAACTCGTCCGCCGTCAGGAACGGCAGCGCCAGATGATCGGCCAGTGCACGGGCCGCGTCCGGCTCGGACACCAGGCCCAGGCTGACCAGCACGTTGTCCAGCGCACCGCCCATTTCGCGTTGGGCGGCCAGGGCCCGCTCCAGATCGCGCGCGCTGAGCTTGCCGGCGCGCACCAGCGCCTCGCCATAGCGCGGCCAGTCGTCAGCGGGGGGCGGGGGTGCAAGAGTCGGCTCGGCCAGAGAAAGGGGGCTGTCGGACATGCTGTGATTCTGGGACTGTGGGCACTGTCGGCCACTGGGGTCACCGCGCCAAAACTGCAATGCTAGCCGGCGTGCTGGACCGAATCCTATCTGAGGCCGTGCCGCGTCGTGATGGGAGGGTGCCCCGCCCGATGACAGCATGGGCACAGTGCGCTTCAGCTTACTGCGATCCGGTTGGGGTGTCGTGAAGAAGAGTTCGCCGCTTTTTACAGACTCATCACTCAGCCCCACACTACGCAGCGGGCCAGTCGATCCAGCTCAGGACCGCAGAAATAGCGCCGGTAACTTTTCAGCCGCCACAGCAACGGCCTTTCCCTCCAGGCCAGGTAGTCCGCCACGTAACGCGCATCCAGGCCGAGCGTGCTCAGGCGTTGCTGCAGGGCCATGGCCTGGGCCCTGGTGACATGCCCCAGAGCGCGCAGATGCTGCCATTCGCCACCCGCATCCCGCACCAGACGCAGCAGGCGGCTGCGCAGCCCGCGATCACGCGCGCCAAGCTGATTGCTGCCATGCTGTCGGTATTGCACCAGCGGCTCGTTCATGTAGTGACGCATGCCACTGCCGCTGATCAGGGCGCACCACCAGTCGTGCATGACCACCTCGGGCGGCAATGGCAAGGCCATCTTCAACAAGGCTTGGTTGACCATGGCCGTGCAGCCCGTGACCGGGTTGACGCTGAGCAGATGCACGGGGGTGAAGTCGCCCGGCTGGGTTCTCTGGTAGGCCACGTACGAAGGCGAAATGAGCCGCAAGCTCGCATCAACCACCACCAGGTCGGAGTGGACCAGGCAGGGCTTGTGCGCGCCCACCTGGCGCTCGATCGCCCACATGGCTTGCAGCATGGCGTCCATCTTGTGAGGCAGCCAGACATCGTCCTGGTCGCAGAATGCCACCCACTTGGCCTGCCCTGCCGTCAGACTGGCTTGCATGAGCCGCTCGAAATTCCGCACCGCTCCCACGTTGGGGGCGGCTCGGTCCAGCAACACCAGCCGCTCGCCAAACGCCGCTCGATAGCGGCGCACGATGTCCAGCGTGGCATCGGTGGAGCCATCGTCGCTGACCAGCAAACGGAAGCACTGGTTCGCCTGCCGCAGCAGCGAATCCAGTTGAGGCTCAAGGTACCTGGCCCCGTTGTACGTCGCGAGCAGCACATCGACCAGGGGTGGCGTCATGACGGCTTGCGGCCTGCGCACTGGGCGCGTATCAAGGTTTCGTAGGCAGCGACGATGCCGGGCCAGCTGTAGTGCTCGCTCACGATGGCGCGCGCGCGCTGACTGCGTGCGGCGACCTGCGATGCAGACTGCCCGGCTTGGACGGCCAGGCGCTCGGCAAGCTCGGCAGGCGTTCTGAAATAGTCGGCGGCATCGCGCGCCACCTCACGGTTGAACGGGTTGTCATGCGCGATCACCCAGTTGCCGCAGGCCATGGCCTCCAGCAGCGAGGGATTGGTACCGCCGACCGAGTGGCCATGCAGATGGCTTGCAGCATGCAGACGCAGGCTGCGCAGCTTGGCCACGTCATAGATTGCGCCAATGAATTGCACCCGCTGGTCCGCACGAGCCAGCAGTTGACGCTGGTAGGCGGTCGTGCCTGCGACGTCGCCCACAATCACCAGCGGCCAGTCGCCGCCGTGCAACCGGTAGCCTTCGATGATCTCCAGCAGGTGGTTTTCCGGCTCGGGCCGGGCGACCACCAGGTGGTAGCGCCGTGGCTGCAGCCCCCACGCGGCCAGCACGGTGGGATCGGCTTCGTCCGGCTGCACCAGATCCGCCCCGTAGGCGACAAAGCTGCAGGGCGCACCGCGCGGGTACACGTCGCGAAAACGCTGCGCGATCGTCTCTGCATCGGCAATCAGCCGCGTGGCCGAGCGGGTCGCGGCCCACTCCATGGCACGCAGGTAAAGGCGCGCCAAGCGTCCCCACTTGCTGCGCGCCCACTCCAGCCCATCGACGTTGATCCAGACCGGTGAACCAAATGCGCGAGGCCACCAGCACGCCCAGGCTGCGCCGTAGCCCAGCATGTAGACGAGATCGTAGCCGCGACGCGCGTCCCACAGACAGGCGCAATCGTAGGCCAGCACCGACGCTGCCCCCCAGCGCGGTCGGCGCCGAGACCGCACGCGAACGCCATGGTGCCAGGCATCTGGGCCCGGAGCGCCCGGCGCTTCAGCGTACACCGTGACCTGATGGCCGCGCACGGCCAGCTCTTCAGCCAGACGCTCGGCGAATGTCTCGAAGCCACCGTAACGCGCAGGAATGCCGCGCGTCCCGAGGATGGCAACACGCAATGGCGCAGGCTCGGCGGGCACGGGCCTCAAAGCTCAGCCTCGGCCAGGCAACGCCCTGCGCGATCCTTGTCGGACAACAGCGGGGCCTCGATGCCGTGCGCCGCCAGCGGCCAATCGATGCCGATGGCGGGATCGTTCCAGGCAATGCAGCGCTCGTGCTCCGGCGCGTAGTAGTCGGTGGTCTTGTAGAGAAAGTCCGCCGTCTCGCTGAGCACCACGAAGCCGTGCGCCATGCCGGCCGGCACCCACAGCTGGCGGTGGTTGTCGGCCGTCAGCTCCACGCCCACCCAGCGTCCGAACGTGGGCGAATCCTTGCGGATGTCCACCGCCACGTCGAACACGGCGCCGCTGGTCACGCGCACCAGCTTGCCCTGCGGCTGCCGAACCTGGTAGTGCAGGCCGCGCAGCACGCCCTTGCGGCTGCGACTGTGGTTGTCCTGCACGAAGTCGGCGTCCAGACCAGTGGCCTCGGCAAAGGTGCGGCGGTTGTAGCTCTCCGTGAAGAAGCCGCGCGCATCG
>JAEXBL010000421.1 GCA_023394015.1 Pseudomonadota bacterium
CCACCCCGTCCGCCGCCCCTG
Source organism: Pseudomonadota bacterium (assembly GCA_023394015.1). Taxonomy (GTDB): domain Bacteria; phylum Pseudomonadota; class Gammaproteobacteria; order Burkholderiales; family Burkholderiaceae_C; genus Ottowia. The sequence continues at coordinate 22 of JAEXBL010000421.1, forward strand.
CCCCGATGCCCTCGACGCCCATGCCTTCCGCCCCCACCGCCCGCACGCCCGCCGAGTGGGCTCGTTTCGTGGCCGAGCGCGAAGCCGCGCTGAAGGCCGGCGATGCCGATGCGCTGGCGCAGGTGAGCGCCGCGTTGCACCACGACGCGCCCGGCGTGGTGCTGGCACTGGCACGCGGCCCCGCCACCAGCCACGGCACCGCGCTGGCCGCCTGGGCACGCGCCCAGTGGCAGGCCGGGCAGGTCGAGCCGCTGGCCCGCGTGTTCGCGCAACTGGCCCTGGGGGCCGATCTGCAGCAGGACGCCGTGCAGCACTTCGGCGCCGGCCCGCTGGCGGCAGACGGCTCGCCCTCCCACGCCCATGCCGTGGCCATGGGCTATTACTTGGGTGTGCTGCAGGCGGGCCTGCAAGCCGCCGCGCGGCGCGAGGGTGAACGCCAGGCGCTGGTGACCCGCCTGCTGCGCAGCGCCGCCGCGCAGGCCGGCGTGGTCGAGCCGGACGCGAGCCTGCCGGCCCCCAGCGCCGCGCCCGGCACGCGATGGGTGCGCTACAACCTCTACCCCGCGCTGGCGTCCACACGCGACGCGGCAGACCGGCTGTTCTGGGCCGCGCAACCCGTGGCCAGCCGGGGCGTGCTGCCCAATGGCGAGCCCGATCTGGAAGCCGCCGCCGGCAGCGGCGCACAGACAGCCTTTCTGCGCCGCCAGCAGGACAGCCACCGCGCGCTGGATCGCTGATGGACGCGCCCACCTGCCCGAGCTGCCGCGCGCCCATGCAGCCAGGCTTTCTGCTGGACCGAGGGTACAACGACCAGTACCGCGCTGGCGAATGGGTGGCCGGCGCGCCCGAGCCGGGTTTCTGGCAAGGCCTGAAGCTGGGCGACCGCCTGCGCCTGCCGGTGCAAAGCTGGCGCTGCCCCGGCTGCGGGCTGCTGGCCTGTTACGCCCGCCCGACGCCGGCAGGATAAGCCACCCATAATGGGGCGGTCCGCAACCTTCCGAGAGGACAAGCCCGATGACCCTCCTGATTCTTGGCCTGCTGATCTTCCTGAGCGTGCATTCGGTGCGCATCTTCGCCGACGGCTGGCGCGCGCAGACCATCGCGCGCATGGGGGAGAAACCGTGGAAAGGGCTGTACACCCTGGTGTCGCTGCTCGGCTTTGCGCTCATCGTCTGGGGTTACGGCCTGGCGCGGCAGCAGCCGGTGCTGCTGTGGACGCCGCCGGTGTTCACGAAGCACCTGAACTCGCTGTTCACGCTGGCCGCCTTCGTCCTGCTGGTGGCCGCCTACGTGCCGCGCAACCACTTCAAGGCGCGGCTGCACCACCCGATGCTGCTGGGCGTCAAGCTGTGGGCCTTCGGCCACCTGCTGGCCACGGCCAAGCTGACCGACCTGCTGCTGTTCGGCGCCTTTCTGCTGTGGGCGATCCTGTGCTTTCGCGCCGCGCGCCAGCGCGACCGCGCGCTGGGCGCGGCTTATGCGACCGGCTCGGCGGGCGGCACGCTGCTGGCGCTGGTCGTCGGCGTGCTGGCCTGGGCGGCGTTCGCCTTCTGGGCGCACGCGGCGTGGATCGGCATCGCGCCGTTTGGCCGCACGCTTTGATTTTGATAGCTGCCTGCGATCGCTGCGCGGGCGCTCAGGCCGTGCTTCTTTGAGAAAAACCGTCCAGGGCCTCGGCCGGCGCCTCGCTGACCTGCACGGCGCTCACCCGCGCCTGCGCCGGGCCGTGGTGCGCCCAGTCGATCAGCGCCTGCACCGCCTCGGCCGGGCCTTGCACCAGCGCCTCCACGCGGCCGTCGCGCCGGTTGCGCACCCAGCCGCGCAGGCCAAGCTGCGTGGCCTGCGCCACCATGCTGGCGCGGTAGAACACACCCTGCACGCGGCCTTCGATGAACAGGTGGCGGGTAATCATGCTGGGGCGATGATACGGCCCGGGCCGCGCGGCCGGCATTGAGCGAGGAAGGAGACAGAGCATGCTTTTTCGCCGGATGGGGCGCCTGTTGCTGGCGCTGGCGGTGCTGCTGGCGCTGGGCACCGGGGTGGCGCTGTGGCGCTTCGCGAACTACGCGCCGGCCGATCCGGACATCGCGCCCGATGCGGCGGCGCTGGCGCTGTTCATCGACGACTACGCCGGCGCGCGGCGCGCCTTTCTGGCGCAAGCCGATGCGCTGGCGGCGCGCTTTCAGCGGGTCGAGCGCTTTGCGCTGCCGGTGGCCAGCGCGCAGGCCAATGACTTGTTCGTCGATGGCCTGTACGTGCCGGCGCAGCAAACGCCCAAGCGCCTGCTCGTCATCTCCTCCGGCGTGCACGGCGTGGAAGGGCCGGCGGGCAGCGCCGTCACGCGCCTGTTCATGCAGGAGTTCATGACCGAGGCCGCGCTGGCCGACACCGGCGTGCTGCTGCTGCACGCGCTGAACCCCTACGGCTACGCCCGGCAGCGCCGCTTCACCGAGCAGAACATCGACCTGAACCGCAACGCCGCGCAGACCAACGCGCTGTACCTGAGCCAGAACGCCGGCTACCCGCTGGTCGATGGCCTGATCAACCCGAGCACCCCGGCCGATGTGGGCGCACTGCCGCACCGGCTGTACCTGCTGCGCGCCATCGGCATGATCGCGCGGCACGGCATGGGGCCGCTGCGCCAGGCGGTGCTGCAGGGGCAGTACGCCTTTCCCAGGGGCATCTACTACGGCGGCAGCGCGCTGGCACCGCAGTTCGAGGCGCTGGCACCGCGCCTGGCGGCCATCCTCAACGCCTACCCGCTGTCGATGAGCTTGGACCTGCACACCGGCTACGGCGCGCGCGGGCAGCTGCACGTGTTCCTCAACCCGCCCGAGGACCCGCGCGTGCGCCAGGGGCTGGAGACGGTGTTCGACGGCCACGCCATCGACTGGGGCTCGGGCAAGGACTTCTACACCATCACCGGCGACGTGACCTCGTGGATGGGTTCGCTGCGCCAGGGCGGGCTGCACCTGCCGGCCGGCTTCGAATACGGCACGCTCGACAGCCAGACCACCCTGGGCGCCATCAAGTCGCTGCACATCACCGTGCTGGAAAACCAGGGCGCGCAATGGGGCTACGCCAGCGCCGCCGCCGAGGCCAGGATCAAGCACGACTACCGCGAGATGTTCAACCCCAGCTCGCCGGCCTGGCGCAGCAAGGTCATCGCCGACAGCCGCGCGCTGCTGACGCAGGTGATGGCCCGCTTCCCCAGCGTCCAGCCCTGAGCCCGACCTGCCGAGCATTAGCATTTTGATAGCTGCCGGCAGCGGCGGCATCAAGGCCGGCGCCGGCGAGCGCCGATAATCGGGGCATGTACGACGCCGACACCCCCTCCACCCACGACTCCACTCGCATCGACGACGTGCGCATCCGCGCCGTGCGCCCGCTGCTCACCCCGGCGCTGCTGGAGGAATGGCTGCCTGCGCCCGCCGCGGCGCAGGACCTGGTCGAGCACAGCCGCGCCGCCATTTCGCGCGTGCTGCACGGCGCCGACGACCGGCTGGTCGTCGTCGTCGGGCCGTGCTCCATCCACGACCACGCCGAGGCGCTGGACTACGCCCGCCGCCTGAAAGCCGAGGCCGACCGCCACGCCGGCGAGTTGCTGGTGGTGATGCGCGTGTACTTCGAGAAGCCCCGCACCACCGTGGGCTGGAAGGGCTACATCAACGACCCGCACCGCGACGGCAGCTACGCCATCAACGAGGGCCTGCAAATGGCGCGCCGCCTGCTGCTCGACGTGCTGGCGCTGGGCCTGCCGGTGGGCTGCGAGTTCCTCGACCTGCTCAGCCCGCAGTTCATCAGCGACCTGGTGAGCTGGGGCGCCATCGGCGCGCGCACCACCGAGAGCCAGAGCCACCGCCAGCTCGCCAGCGGCCTGAGCTGTCCGGTCGGCTTCAAGAACGGCACCGACGGCGGCGTCAAGGTGGCGGCCGACGCCATCGTCGCCGCGCAGTCGCCGCACGCCTTCCTGGGCCTGACCAAGATGGGCCAGGCGGCCGTGTTCGAGACGCGCGGCAACCGCGACTGCCACGTCATCCTGCGCGGCGGCAAGGCGCCGAACTATTCAGCCGCCGACGTCGATGCCGCCTGCGCGCTGCTGAAGGGCGCGGGCCTGCGCGAGCAGCTGATGATCGACGTCTCGCACGCCAACTCCAGCAAGCAGCACGCGCGCCAGATCGACGTCGCCGCCGACGTGGCGGCCCAGGTGGCGGCGGGCGACGCCCGCATCATGGGCGTGATGATCGAAAGCCACCTGCACGAAGGCCGCCAGGACATCGTGCCCGGCCAGCCGCTGAAGCCGGGCGTGTCGGTCACCGACGCCTGCATCAGCTTCGAGCAGACCGTGCCGGTGCTGGATGGGCTGGCAGAGGCGGTGCGGGCGCGGCGGCTGCGTGACAAATGACCGGCGCTGGCGCGCCATGACAAATGACAAAGGCGCTGCGCCTGACGATACCTTTTGTCATTTGTCATGCGCCGCAGGCGCGGTCATTTGTCATTTAAGGGGCACAAACCGGTAGCCGCCGTGCCGCGTGATCTCGGTCTCGGCGCCACGGCGCACCACGCGCAGCATCTCGCCGGCCACCGGGATCACCATCACGCCGCCGTCGCGCAGCTGATCGACCAGCGACTGCGGCAGCGTGTCCGGCTCGGCCGAGACCAGGATGCGGTCAAACGGCGCCTGCGCGGGCAAGCCCAGCACGCCGGGCGTGGCCACCACGATGCTGGCCCAGGGCTGCTTCGTCGCCGCCAGGTTGCCGGCGCCCCAGCGCGCCAGCTCGGGCACCAGTTCGACCCCGCGCACCTCGCCCTGCGGCCCGACCAGGTGCGCCAGCAGCGCCGTGCTCCAGCCCGATCCAGCACCGACGTCGAGCACGCGCATGCCGGGCGCCACCTCCAGCAGGCGCAGCATGTTGGCCACGGTGCGCGGTTGCGAGTTGGTCTGGCCGTGGCCGATGGGCAGCGGGCCGTCGTAATCGGCCTGATCGCGCACCTCGGGCGGCAGAAAGCCGGTGCGCGGCTGGGCGGCAAAGGCGGCGGCCACCGCGTCCAGGGATTCAGTTGTCATGGCGGGGGCGCGCCGGGGCGCAGAGGAAGACAGGCTGGGTGCGGAGGCATCGCCCGCCGCCGCGTTGGCCGCCGGCCCCGCTGCGCTGAGGGCTCCGGCGACAAGAAGGCAGTGAAGCATCCGCAGGCGGCCGCCTGCCGGCCCGGTCACTGCGGCCCGGGCCTTCAGCGGCGGCGCTGGCCGCCACCGGCCGGGCCGGGGCCGCGGCGCTCGAGGTGGCGGAAGTTGATGCGGCCCTTGGTCAGATCGTAGGGCGACAGCTCCAGCGTCACCCGGTCGCCGGCCAGGATGCGGATGTGGTTCTTCTTCATCTTGCCGGCCGAATAGGCCACCAGCTCGTGGCCGTTGTCCAGCGTCACGCGAAAGCGCGTGTCCGGCAATACTTCGTTGACGATGCCTTGCATCTCGATCAGTTCTTCTTTCGCCATGCGTTTCTCCTAAATCCTTGAAATACGTGCAAATCCTGAATGCGTCTCGGCGGGGCCGGGCCGACGGGGCCACAGCGCGGCGCGCGCCGATGTCGAGTACAGACTGGTGCGGGGGCCGCCTGAACCTGGGACTGCCGCCTTTTCAGGGTTTGTCGGCAGGGGCGAGCGCGGCACGTTGTGCGGCCTCGCCGACGGGCATGGAGGGTGCATGCATGGGGCGCAAGCGCCGAAGCCAGAGGGGTTCAAAAGGCGCTCCCCGCGCCACCGGGCCGTGAGGTAACCCCCTATTTTACTCGGCGTGGCGCTTTTTCGCCAGTGCTGGCCCCGCCGCAGCTGAGCCAGCGGGTTGGGCCGACTCAGCAGCGCAGCGGGAACTGACGGCGCAGGCTCCAGAGCCATCCATGACGCGGGGACGCCGCCCGCAACGCATGACCGATGGCAAAAGGCTTCGGACCGCACATGGCGCCTTGTCATTGGTCATTCGTCATGGCGCGC
>JAEXBL010000450.1 GCA_023394015.1 Pseudomonadota bacterium
ACACCCCGCGCCGCCGCCGCGCTGCGCTTCGGCTACGAGCAGGCGCCGGCCGAGGCGGGGCTGCGCCAGGACGAGGTGCTGGCCGTGCTCGGCTTCGGCGCTGCCTGCGCACTGCCGCCCGACGACCGCGTGCTGCGCGTCGGGCTGGAGCCGGTCGGCGCGGCGCCGCTGGAGGTCTGGCGCGCCAGAGCGCCGGTAAGACACGGCCGCGACGGCGCGCTGCGCTGGAGCAGCGAAGGCGCGCACCTGTTCTTCGCCATCGAGGTCGAGGAGGCCGCGCACGGCGGCATCGCGGCGGCGGCCGAGCACGCCTACCGGTGCCTGGCCCGCTTCATCGCGCAGTCGCCCACGCCGCAGTTGCTGCGCCTGTGGAACTACCTGGATGCCATCAACGAGGGCGCCAGCGATGCCGAGCGCTACCGCCTGTTCTGCAACGGCCGCGCAGCCGCCCTGGCCGCCGCCGGCCTGCTGCGCTACCCGGCCGCCAGCGCCATCGGGCGCCAGGACGGCGTGCGCGTGCTGCAGGTCTACGGCCTGGCCGGGCGCCACGAGGGCACGCCGGTGGAGAACCCGCGCCAAGTCAGCGCCTGGCGCTACCCGCGCCAGTACGGCCCGACCGCGCCCACCTTCGCGCGCGGCATGCTGGCGGCGCCGCAGCAGCTGCTGATCTCGGGCACGGCAGCAGTCGTCGGCCACGCGTCGGTCCACGCCGACGACCTGGACGCGCAGCTGGACGAAACCCTGGCCAACCTGCACAGCCTGCTGCGTGAAGCCCGGCTGACCCGCCCCCGGCTCGGTCCCGGCAGCCTGCTGAAGGTCTACGTGCGCGACCCCGCCTTCGCCGCGCCCGTGCTGGCCCGCCTGCGCGAGCGCCTGCCGGACCTGGGGCCCTGCCTGGTGCTGGCCGGCGACATCTGCCGGCGCGAGCTGCTGCTGGAGATCGACGGCGCGCACCTGGGCGCCTGAGCGCGGCCCGTCTTCAGGCCCAGCCGCCCACGCGCCGCAGCGACAGCCCCAGCATCGCCAGCACGCAGAACGCCGCCCCGGCCAGAAAGGTGGCCTGCGGCCCCGCGTGCTGCCACAGCAGGCCCGCCACCACGCTGGCGGCCAGCATGGCCAGGCCACTCAGCAGGTTGAAGAAGCCGTAGGCGGTGCCGCGCAGGTCGGCCGGGGCGGCGTCGGCCACCATGGCCGCCAGCAGGCCCTGCGTCAGCCCCAAGTGCACGCCCCACAGCGCCACGCCCAGCAGCAAGCCGGCCCAGTGGGCGCTGAAGGCCAGCACCAGATCGGCCAGCACCAACACCGCCAGGCCCGCCAGCAGCAGGCGCGGGTGCGGCACGCGGTCGGCCAGCTTGCCGAAGGGGTAGGCGCTGGCGGCGTACACGGCGTTCATCGCCACCATCACCAGCGGCACCAGGGCCAGGGCGATGCCGGTGTGCTCGGCGCGCAGCACCAAAAAAGCCTCGGAAAAGCGCGCCAGCGTGAACACCGCGCCCACGCCCACCACCCACCAGTAGGCGCGCGGCAGGCGCTGCAGGTTGGCCTTGGAAATCGGGTTGACGCGCGCGGCGCCGGCGGGGCGCTCCGGCTCCTTCACGCCCCACAGCAGCAGCGCCACGCAGGCCACGGCCGGCACGATGGCCACCGCGAACACGGCGCGGAAGTCGTTGGCCCACAGCAGCATCAGCCCCACCGCCAGCAGCGGCCCGACGAAGGCGCCCACGGTGTCCAGCGACTGGCGCAGCCCGAAGGCGGCGCCGCGCTGCGCCGGCGGGGCAATGTCAGCCACCAGCGCGTCGCGCGGCGCGCCGCGGATGCCCTTGCCCACGCGATCCAGCAGGCGCGCCGTGAACACCAGCCCCGGCCCGGTGGCCAGCGCGAACAGCGGCTTGGTGGCCGCGCCCAGGCCGTAGCCCAGCAGCGCCAGCGGCTTGCGCTTGCCGAACCAGTCGCTGATCACGCCCGAAAACACCTTCAGGATCAGCGCCGTGGCCTCGGCCAGCCCTTCCAGCAGGCCCACGGTCACCACGCTCATGCCCAGCGAGCCGACCATGAACAGCGGCAGCAGCGCGTGGATCATCTCGCTGGAGATGTCCATCAGCAGGCTGACGAAGCCCAGCACCCAGATGCCCGCGGGCAGGCGGGTGGCGGGCGCGGCCGAAGGCGGGGCGGGCATGGCGGGGCCAGGTGGATGGAGAGGGCGGCGGCCGCGCAAGGGCCGCCGCAGGCGCGCATTCTGCCCGCCCGGCGCCATGCCGCACAATCCCGCCAGCGCCTTCGGCCAGCCAACTTCTGCCCGCCCCACCATGACCACCGCACCCAAGCCCCCCGACGAGCCCCTGCACGCCCCGCACGCGCCGATCACCGGCTACTACCGCACCGAGGAAGAGCGCGCCGGCTTTCTGCACGACATCTTCGACCGCACCGCCGCCGACTACGACCGCGTGGAGCGCTACCTGGCCCTGGGCACCGGCCCCTGGTACCGCCGCCAGGCCCTGCTGCGCGCCGGCCTGGCGCCGGGCATGCGGGTGGTGGACGTGGGCTTCGGCACCGGGCTGGTGGCGGCGCAGGCGATCCGCATCATCGGCAGCGCCGAGCTGCTGACCGGCGTCGACCCCAGCGCCGCCATGATGGGCGCCAGCCCGCTGGCGCAACAGGTGAAGCTGGTCGAAGGCAAGGCCGAGCGCATTCCGCTGCCCGACGCCTGCGCCGACTTCATCAGCATGGGCTACGCGCTGCGCCACGTGGGCGACGTGAGCGCGGCCTTCAGAGAGTTCCACCGCGTGCTCAAGCCCGGCGGGCGCCTGTGCGTGCTGGAGATCACCAAGCCCGAAGGCCGCCTGGCCACGGCGCTGCTGAAGGCCTACATGCGCGGCGTGGTGCCGGCGCTGGCCTGGCTGGCCGGCGCGCGCGCCGACACGCCGCGCATCTGGCGCTACTACTGGGACAGCATCGAGGCCTGCGCGCCGCCCGCGCGCATCGTGCAGGCGCTGCGCGACGCCGGCTTTGACCCGGCGCAGCGCCATGTGG
>JAEXBL010000024.1 GCA_023394015.1 Pseudomonadota bacterium
TGTGATCGAGGCGGGGCCCGTGGATTCCGGCTTAGGCCGGAAGGACGAATGGAAGCCTCTGCATCACCGTTCATGCGTCGACAGCTATCCATTCAATAGCAACCGTCGCACTCACGACACGATGTAGGCGGCGCTGCCGGTGGACAGCAGCTTGCCCTGGGCATCGCAGAATTCCATGCGCGTGCTGGCCACGCGCGAGCCCAGGCGCATCACCTCGGCGCGGGCGATGAAGTGCTCGCCCACCGCCGGGCGCAGGTAGTCGATGCGCAGGTCGATGGTGCCCAGCTTGGCAAAGCGCTGCAGCCGCCGCGCCGGCGGCTCGTCCATGTGGCGTGCGCCGATGGCGGCCATCACGGCCACGCCGCCCATGGCGTCCAGCGTGGCGCTGATCACGCCGCCGTGCAGGCGCTGGTGGGTGTAGTGGCCGATCAGCTCGGGTCGCATGTCGACCCGGCCACTCACGCGCTCGGGCATCAGCTCGGTCACCTTCAGCCCCAGCAACTGGTTGAAGGGAATGTGCTGCTCGAAGATCTCGCGCAGGCTGGCGATGAACTCGGGCTCGAAGGTGGTCGGTGGCGGCGTCAGCACTGGCTGAAGTCGGGCTTGCGCTTTTGCATGAAGGCGGTCATGGCCTCGCGCGCGGCGGGCTCGCCCAGCATGCGGCCAAAGTGCGCGCCCTCCTCAGCCATGCGCTTCAGTACTTCCTCCTGCTGGCCGCCCTTCATCAGCCGCTTGGTGGTGATCAGGCTGGACAGCGGCTTGGCCGCCAGCTTGGCCGCCTGCGTCTGGGCCAGCGCATTGGCCTCTTGCGGCGGCACCACGCGGTTGACCAGGCCCACCTCCAGCGCCGCCTCGGCCATGAAGGGTTCGCCCAGCAGCAGCGCCTCGGCCGCGCGGTGGTAACCGAACATTTGCGGCACCAGCAGGCTGCTGGCCGCCTCGGGGCACAGGCCCAGGTTGACGAAGGGCATGGAAAACGCCGCGTTGTCGCCGGCGTAGACCAGGTCGCAATGAAACAGCAGCGTGGTGCCGATGCCCACCGCCGGGCCGCACACGGCGGCGATCAGCGGCTTGGGAAACGTGGCGATGCCGCGCAGGAAGCGAAACACCGGCGAATCCATGCCGCCGGGCTGGTTCTTCAGAAAGTCCTCGATGTCGTTGCCGGCCGAGAAGATGGTCTCGTGCCCCTGGATGACCACTACGCGCGTGGCCGCGTCACTGGCAGCTTGCTCGATCGCCGTGGCGAGCGCGTCGTACATGGCAACGTTGATCGAGTTCTTGCGCTCGACGCGGTTGAAGGTGAGCGTCAGGACGCCGGCGTCTTGGTGTTGAAGGATTTCGGACATGGCAAAGAGAGGTTGAGCGTTGAGCGTTGAGCGTTGAGCGTTGAGCGTCGCGATTGGTCAGCCAGTGGCGTTGGAAGTTCACGCTGAACGCCGAACGCTCAACGCTGAACCTGAAAAATCACTCTTTGTAATAGACGATCTGGTGAGTGGTCGCCAGCAGGTGCCCGGCTTCGTTCCACAGCTCGGCGCTCTGGTCGAAGTAGCCGTTGAAGAAGGACTGCGCGCGCGCCTGGCCCAGCAGGTAGCCCTCGCCGGTGGCAGCCAGTTGGGCGGCGTCGGCGTGGAAGTAGACGCTCATCGACACGGTGCCGATCGGCGTCATGCGCGCGCGGCGGCGCCAGATGCGCGGGTAGAAGGCGTCGGCCAGCGCGGTGAGGCTCAGGTAGTCGAGCGGGCGCGGCGGGTCGTCGCGCAGCCACAGGCGGGTCAGGCTGTCGGCCTCGCTGCCGTCCCAGTGCTGCGGCATGGCGCCGACCACCGGCCGCATGTCGTAGCGGCCAATCCAGGCCACGCGGTCGGAGAAGGGCTGGCGCGCCACCTCGGTGGGCGACGCCACCGCCGGCATGGGCGCATCGACCGCGCTCCAGGTGTCGCGCCGCAGCGCGGTGACGGCGCTGGCGGTGAGCATCACGGCATCGACGCCGTTGGCATCGGTCTGCGTCATGCTCACCGTCCAGTGCTGGGTGGAACGGTTGGTGCGCACCGGGCGCGCCTCGACGCGGAACGGCGCATCGGCCAGCGCGGCGGCGAAGTTGACGGTGAGCGCCACCGGCTCGCCCAAGCGCTGCGGGTGCTGCAGCACGCCGGCCAGCGCCTGCGCGGCGGTGACGCCGCCGAAGGGGCCGACCATGTTGGCGTAGGCGGGGTGCGGGCGGCCCTCGAACAGGCGCGGGGCCTCGGCGCCGTGCTCGCTTGCGGCCGCGGCAAGCGGTGTCAGCACGGCGGCTTCATCGAACGGGTGCTGGGTCAGCACGGTGGGGCGCTTCATACGGTCAGGGCGGCGGTGGAACACAGGCGATGGACATTAGCACGCGGCACAGCCGGCGCTGTCGCTCAGGCGGCAGCCGGCGCGCGGGCCGGCCCCTCGGCCGCCAGCGCACGCAGCGCCTGCCAGGTGCGCGGCCACAACGTGGCCTGAAAGCGCGGGTGAAACCAGCCCAGATGACCGATGCGCGCCAGGCCGTGGTCGGCCGGCGCCACGCGCTCGATGCGCTGCGGCGCCCGCGCGTACAACGCCAGCAGGTGTTGCGTGCTGTCCAGCGTCAGCATCTCGTCGTCGTCGATCGCCAGCGCGTGGATCGGGTAGTCCACCGCCGCGTAGCGCGCCAGCGCCGCCGGCCCTTCTGCGCCGCTGTAGCGCGGGTGCAGGCACCAGCGCCGCCACTGGCGGATCACGCCGGCCGGCAGGTCGCCCACGGCGCCCAGGCGCTGGCCCGGAAAGTAGCCGAACAACGGCGTCAGCACCGGCACCAGCCCGTGCCACATCAGCAGCGCGCGACGGCGCGTGGGCGGCGCGTTCTGGCGCCAGTAGCCGCTGCCCGCGGCCACCGCCAGCAGGCCGGCGATGGGCGCGCTGCGCTCGAACAGGCCGGGCAACTGCCCGCCCAGGCTGTGGCCCAGCAGCAGCAGCGGCACCTGCGGCGCGCGCTGGTGCAGGTGCTGCACGGCGGCCTCGTAGTCGCTGCGCCAGTCCAGCAGATCGGCATCGACGTGGCGCACACGGCGCGAGGGCAGCAGCGCCAGCGAATCGCCGTGGCCGCGGTAATCGAAGGTGAGCGCGCGCACGCCCTGCGCCGCCAGCCAGCCAGCGAACTCGGCGTAGTAGCGCTGCGGCACGCCCATCGCGGGCGCCAGCACCACCTGCAGCGCGGGCAGCGTGCCCGCGGGCGGCTCGAACAGGCGCATGGCGATGCGGCCCTGGCGCGGGGTGGCCAGTTCGATCTGGGTCACGGGGTGTTGGGAAGGTTAGGCATGAATACCGAACGCAGAGGACGCAAAGGATTCGCAGAGAACGCAGAGCAATTCTTTTGGAAGTTTTTTGCGTCCTCTGCGTGATCTTTGCGTCCTCTGCGTTCGGCTGTTGGGCTGTCCGGCTGCTCTCAGACCCGCTCGAAGAACCCCGCCGCGCCCTGCCCCATGCCCACGCACATGGTGACCATGCCGTACTTGAGCTGGTGGCGGCGCAGCGCGTGCACCACGGTGGCCGAGCGGATGGCGCCGGTGGCACCCAGCGGGTGGCCGAGCGCGATGGCGCCGCCCATGGGGTTGACCTTGGCCGCGTCCAGCCCCAGCGTGTCGACCACCGCCAGCGACTGCGCGGCAAAGGCCTCGTTCAGCTCGAACCAGTCGATCTGCGCCTGCGTCAGGCCGGCGTTCTTCAGCGCGGCGGGAATCGCCTCGATCGGGCCAATGCCCATGATGTGCGGCGGCACGCCCCGGCTGGCGTAGCCGACGAAGCGCGCCAGCGGCGTCAGGCCGAAACGCTTGACGGCCACCTCGCTGGCCAGGATCAGCGCGCCGGCGCCGTCGCTGGTCTGGCTGCTGTTGCCCGCCGTCACCGTGCCGCGCGCGGCGAACACGGTGCGCAGCCTGGCCAGGCCTTCCAGGCTGGTGTCGGCGCGCGGGCCTTCGTCGATGTCCACCGTGCGCTGGCTCGTGCTGATCTCGGCGGTCTTCAGGTTCAGGCTGCGCTCGGTCACCGTGACCGGCGTGATCTCGTCCTTGAACTCGCCGGCGGCGATGGCCTTCAGCGCGCGCTGGTGCGATTCGAGCGCGAACGCGTCCTGCGCCGCGCGCGAGACCTTCCACTGCTGCGCCACCTTCTCGGCCGTCAGGCCCATGCCGTAGGCGATGCCGTAGTCGTCCACGTTGTCGGTGTTGGCGAAGATGCTGGGCGACAGCGAGGGCGCGTTGCCCATCATCGGCACCATGCTCATGCTTTCCACGCCGGCGGCGACCATCACCTCGGCCTCGCCGACGCGGATGCGGTCGGCCGCCATCGCCACCGCCGACAGGCCGGAGGCGCAGAAGCGGTTGACGGTGATGCCGCCCACGCCCTTGGGGTAGCCGGCCAGCACGTTGGCCACGCGGGCCACGTTCAGGCCCTGCTGCGCCTCGGGAATGGCGCAGCCGGCGATCACGTCCTCGATCGCGGCCGGGTCCAGCCCCGGCGCCTGCTGGACGACCTCGCGCAGCACGTGCGCCAGCAGCTCGTCGGGGCGGGTGTTCTTGAAATAGCCGCGGTGCGAGCGCCCGATGGGCGTGCGGGTGGCGGCGACGATGTAGGCGTCTTGAACTTGTTTGGTCATGATTCGTCCTTGGTTTCCTGCCCCCTCTCCCGCCTGCGGGAGAGGGTGGGGGTGAGGGTGGCAGCGCGCCGCTGTGCGACGTTGGCGATTTGCTGCACCACGGCGTCGGGCTGCTGCAGCACCTCGTGGTTCCAGAAGCGCAGCACCTCGAACCCTTCGGCCGCCAGGGCGGCACTGCGCCGGCTGTCGTGCGCCAGCTCGTCGTGCGCCAGGTGCTGGCCGCCATCGAGTTCGACCACCAGGCCGATCTCGAGGCAGGCGAAGTCTGCGAAGTAGTCGGCGATGGGCCGCTGGCGGCGGAACTTCAGGCCCAGCAACTGGCGGTCGCGCAGTCTGCGCCACAGCAGGGCCTCGGCATCGGGCTGCGACTGGCGCAGCGCGCGAGCGCGCACCCGCACCCCTGCCCTCTCCCGCGCGCGGGAGAGGGGGTTGTCAGGGC
>JAEXBL010000037.1 GCA_023394015.1 Pseudomonadota bacterium
AATGTCGTTGGGTGGTTCGGGGTCGGCCGCGTCGCCGCGGTCGTCGTCGGAGGGGTCGCTGGATTCGCCCCTGAACAGGCGGTCGGCCAGCGCGCGCCCCATGCCGGGGCGAAAGCCGTGGCCCAGCGCCTGGTCCAGGTACAGCAGGGCCTCGGCCGCCGCCTCGCTGAGGTCGGAGCCGGTGGCCAGCAGCGCCGCCAGCGCCGCCGACAGGATGTCGCCGGCGCCCAGAAAGCCGGCCTCGATGCGCTCGAAGCTCTGGCTGAGCACCTCGCCCTGCGGCGTGGCCAGCACGTTGCCCAACTGGCCACTGAGCGTGGGCACGCCGGTGACCAGCACGTAGGACACGCCGACCTCGGCTGCGGCGCGCGCCACGTCGGCGGCGCGCGGGTAGCGCTCGGTGGCGGATTCGGGCAGCAGCCAGTGGCGCAGGGTGGCGTTGTTGCCCACCAGCACGGCGGTCTGCGGCAGCAGCAGCTCGCGGAAGGCGTCCAGGTAGTCGTCGATCTCGTCCTCGTGCCACCAGGACAGGTCGGGCATGTAGGCGATCAGCGGCACCGAGGCGTAGTCCGAGGCAAAGGACGCCACCGCGGCCACCGCCTCGGCGCTGCCGAGAAAGCCGACCTTGATGGCCACCAGCGGGATGTCTTCGGCCACGGTGTGGGCCTGCTCGGCGATGGCCGTGGCGTCGAGGCTGGTGTGGCCGCTGGTCTCGCGCGTGTCGCGTACGTACACCCCGGTGACCACCGGCAGCGCATGGGCGCCGATGGAGCCGATCACCAGCGCATCACTGCTCACGCCGCAGGCGCCGGTGGGGTCGCTGGCGTTGAAGCTGAGTACGCACGGCAGGCTGTCGGGTTCGGTCAAAGTGGCGGAAGTGTCGTTATCCTGCGACGCATCGGTCGCCTTAATGCCCGTCATGAGGCACAAATAGGGCTGGGGAGTGCGACATAGTGCCGCAAGGTCACAACGCCCGTCGATACAATCGTTTGCATTCTAAGCATGTGAAACTTAGGCTCTAATAAATGACGACGTCGAAGACGTGGATGTGTCTGATATGCGGCTGGCTCTATGACGAGGCCGAAGGCTCGCCCGAGCATGGTATCGCGCCGGGCACGGCCTGGGATCAGGTGCCCATGAACTGGACCTGCCCGGAATGCGGCGCGAGGAAGGAAGACTTCGAAATGGTGCAGATCTGACCCGCCGGGGCAATCTGCCTTTTTTTGAATCGGGCCGCCCAGGTGGTCCCCACAGGACAGTCACGAGGGTTTGATGGCATCAAAGCGAGTGCTCGTCATTGACGACAGCAACACCATTCGGCGCAGCGCCGAGATCTTCCTCAAGCAGGGCGGGCACGAGGTCATGCTGGCCGAGGACGGCTTCGACGCGCTGGCCAAGGTCAACGACGCGCGGCCCGACCTGATCTTCTGCGACATCCTGATGCCGCGTCTGGACGGCTACCAGACCTGCGCCATCATCAAGCGCAACGAAAAATTCGCCGACACGCCGGTGGTCATGCTGTCGTCCAAGGACGGCGTGTTCGACAAGGCGCGCGGCCGCATGGTCGGCTCCGAGGAGTACCTGACCAAGCCGTTTACCAAGGACCAGCTGCTGCAGGCCGTGCAGCAGTTCGGGTCCGCCAACAAAGGAGTTGAGTGATGTCGATCCGCAATGTGCTGGTCGTGGACGATTCCAAGACGGAATTGATGTTTCTGAGCGACATGCTCAAGAAGGCCGGCTATGCCGTGGTCACTGCCGAGAACGCCGAGGAGACGCGCAGTCGCCTCGAGCAGGCCAAGCCCGACCTGATCCTGATGGATGTGGTGATGCCGGGCCAGAACGGCTTTCAACTCACGCGCAACATCACGCGCGATCCGCGCTACGCGGACATCCCCATCATCATGTGCACCAGCAAGAACCAGGAAACGGATCGGGTCTGGGGCATGCGCCAGGGCGCGCGCGACTACATCACCAAGCCGGTGGACCAGGCCGAGCTGCTGAGCAAGATCAAGGCCCTGGGCTAAAGCGCATGTCGAGCAAGCAAGCGCTTCGCGAATTCCAAAGCCGTCTGGCCGAGCGGCTGCAGGCCGCCCAGACCACCGGCGTGGCCGCCTCCTGGCTGGCGGTGGAGGCAGGCGGCTTGCACCTGTTGTTTCCGCTCAGCCATGCCGGTGAAATCTTCTCCTGGACCGACGTGCAGCGCGTGCCCTACGTGCAGCCGTGGTTCATGGGCGTGGCCAACCTGCGCGGCGGGCTGTCGGCGGTGATCGACTTGGCCGCCTTCCTGAAGGCGGACGGCCAGCGCGCCGCGCGCAGCGAGAGCCAACTCACCCAATGCCGGCTGGTGGCGCTGAACCCGCTGCTGGACACCAACAGCGCGCTGCTGGTGGACCGCCTGCTCGGGCTGCGCACCACCGAGGCCTTTGCCTCGTCCGCGCCGGCCGAGGCGCCGGCCGCGCCCTACCTGGGCCACGTGTACACCGACCTCGAAGGTCGGACATGGCAGGAGCTGAACCTGCAAGCGCTTTCCCAGCACCCGGCCTTCCTGGCCGTTGGTGCGTAGTTCGTTTCTCAAGGTCGCAAGATGGCACTTTCCAACCTGTTCAAGAACAAGACCCAGGCCACGGCCCAGGGCGAAGCCGATACCGTGGCCCAGGAGCAGCTGTCGGCGGCGTTCGATGCGCCGACGCTGGCCGACGAGGTGTCGATGGGGTCCAGCGTGGACGAGTTGCGCGAGCCGGCCCTGCCTGCGGGCGAGGTGTTCTCGGTGCCCTTGCTGGGGACCCGCACGGCCGCGGCGCACCAGCGCCTGCTGTCGGTGCTGCTGGCCCTGTCGCTGATCGCTCTGGCCGTGATGGTGTACTGGACGGTGTCGCAGACCAACCAGAGCGCGCGCCAGGTGGGCGCCATCGGCCAGTCGCTGATGCAGTCGCAGCGCCTGGCCAAGTCGGTGTCCCAGGCGCTGATCGGCAGTCCCGAGGCCTTCCCCGAACTGAAGGAAAGCTCGGCCTCGCTGGGCAGCAACGTGCGCGGCCTGCGGCTCGGCAGCGCGACGGTGCCGGCCCTGAGCGATGCCTACCGCAGCGAAATGAGCGAGTTGGCGCCGCTGGTGGAGCGTGCCGAGGAAAACGCCGGCATCGTGCTGGCGCAGCAGAAGGCGCTGACGGAAGTGGGCGCCGCCCTGCGCGCGGTCAGTCGCCAGTCCTCCGACCTGCTGGAAGTGGCTGAAACCGTGGCCTCGCTCAAGCTGCAGCAGGGCATGCCGGCGGGCGAGATCTCGGCCGCCGGCCAGCTGGTGATGCTGACGCAGCGCATCGGCAAGTCGGCCAACGAGTTCGTGACCATGGAAGGCGTGAGCCCGGAAGCGGTGTTCATGCTGGGCAAGGACCTGAACTCCTTCAAGGAGATCGCCGAGGGCCTGCTCGACGGCAGCCAGGAGTTGCGCCTGGCGCCGACCCGCGACGAGCAGACGCGCGAGCGCCTGACGACCCTGCTGAAGATGTACGAGGAAACGCGCACCCAGGCGGGCGACATCCTGGGCAACCTGCAGGGCCTGGTCGGCGCGCGCGAGGCGCAGACCGTGGTGGTGGGCGAGAGCGAGCCCCTGCGTCAGCAGCTCGAGCGTCTGCAGGCCAAGGTGTCGGCCAGCGCCGGCCTGAGCCTGAACGGCCTGCTGCTGCTGCTGATTCCGGCGGCGCTGGCCCTGCTGTCGGCCCTGGGCCTGGCTTTCGTGCAGTTGCGTGACAGCCGCGAGCGCCAGCAACTGGCCGAGCAGCAACGCCACACGGCCGAACTGCAGCAGCAGGAAGCCAAGCGCGTCAACGACGCCAACCAGGCCGCCATTTTGCGCCTGATGAACGAGCTGCAGACGGTGGCCGAGGGCGACCTGACGCAGGAAGCCACCGTGACCGAGGACATCACCGGCGCCATCGCCGACTCGGTGAACTACACGGTGGAAGAATTGCGCTCGCTGGTGGGCAACGTGCAGAGCACGGCCACGCGGGTGGCGCAGACCACCTCCAAGGTGGAATCCACCTCGACCGAGCTGTTGGCGACCTCGACCGAGCAGCTGCGCGAGATCCGCGAAACCGGCCAGTCGGTGCTCGACATGGCGGCCCGAATCAACGACGTGTCGGCACAGGCGCAGGAATCGGCCGCGGTGGCGCGCCAGTGGCGGCAGGCAGCCGAATCGGGCCTCACCGCGGTGCAGAACGCCATCGGCGGCATGAACTCGATCCGCGACCAGATCCAGGAAACCTCCAAGCGCATCAAGCGCCTGGGCGAGTCGTCGCAGGAGATCGGCGAGATCACCGAGCTGATTGCCGACATTACCGAGCAGACCAACGTGCTGGCGCTGAACGCGGCCATCCAGGCGGCGTCGGCCGGTGAAGCCGGTCGCGGCTTCTCGGTGGTGGCGGAAGAAGTGCAGCGGCTGGCCGAGCGCTCCGGCGATGCCACGCGGCAGATTGCGGCGCTGGTGAAGGCGATTCAGACCGACACGCAGGACGCCGTGGCCGCCATGGAGCGCTCCACCCAGGGCGTGGTCGAAGGTGCGCGCCTGTCGGACAACGCCGGTACCGCGCTGTCCGAGATCGACAGCGTGTCGCGCCGGCTGGCCGAGCTGATCGAGCAGATTTCGGCATCCGCCCTGAAAGAGGCCGACCAGGCCAACGAGGTGGCCACCAACATCCAGCACATTTTTGCCGTGACCGAGCAGACCGGCGAGAGCACGCGCTCCACCGCCAGCCAGGTGCGCGATCTGGCGCGCATGGCCGACGAGCTGCGCCAGTCGGTGGCGCGATTCAAGATCGCCTGATGCCGCACGGCCCCCATTGGGCGCCGCCGTGATGCGGCGCGGCGCCCATTCTTGAGAAGAACGCTTCTGGAGAGCATGAAGTCATGGTGACAAGCCACCCAGCCGAGATTCGCGCCCAAGGCGCGCCCGTGGCGGCAGACCTGGGGCCCTTGGCTTGGGTTCTGGACGAAACGCGCAAGTCCATCGAGTCGGCCACCCGCTCGCTCAAGCGCTTCGCCCACGATGCCGAGGCCGCGCGCGGCGTGGACCTGGCCTCGGTGGATACCGCCCAGCTGCGCATGGCGCGCCAGCAGCTGCACCAGGTGGTGGGTGCGCTGGAGATGGTGGGGCAGGGCGTGTCGGCGCACATGGTGCGCGGCATGGAAGGCGCCGTGCAGCGGTTCGTGCTGCACCCCGAAAATTGCAGCGAGGAAGCCGCCCAGACGCTGGAGCGCGCCGGCTTTGCCTTGGTCGAATACCTGGAATCGCAGCTTGGCCAGCGGCCGCGCCCGGCGCTCGGCCTGTTCCCGCAGTTCAAGCAGGTGCAGGAAATGGCGGGGGCCGACCGCATTCACCCCGCCGACCTGTGGCCCTGGCCCTGGCGCTGGGTCGACCCGGCCCTGCCGGCCGCGGCCCAGCCCCTGAGCTACGGGCCCGAGGTGCGCAGCCGACTGGACCAGCGCGTGCTGAAGATCATGCGCCACGGCGACGCCAATGCGGCGGCCGAGATCGGCGTCATCAGCCGGGGCCTGGCCCAGGGCGCGTCCCACCGCCAGCCGGCGATCTTCTGGAAGCTTGCCGCCGGCTTCTTCGAGGCCCTGGGCGGGACGCTGATTCCGATGGACGTCTACGCCAAGCGGGCCGCCTCGCGCATCCTGCTGCAGTACGCCAGCCTGTCGCGCGGCGACCAGACCGTGTCGGAGCGCCTGGCGCAGGACCTGCTGTTCTTCTGCGCCCAGGCCAGGCCGCCGCAGGGCGCGGACCTGCCGGCGCTGGCCGCGGTGCGCCAGGCCTGGTCGCTGGACCGCCACCAGGCCCAGCCCTACGACCAGCCCACCTTCGGCCTGTACGACCCGGCGGTGCTGGCGCAGGCGCGCCGCCGCATCGAGTCGGTGAAGGAGAACTGGTCGGCCCTGGCCGGCGGCGACATGGCGCGCATGAAGGCCTGCGTGGACCAGTTCGGCCTGGTGGCCGAATCGCTCGACAAGCTGCACGAGAAGGGCCGCCCGCTGGGCGAGGCGCTGAACCGCGTGGCGCAGCAGACCGCGCAGTCGGGCCAGCCGCCCGGCGCCGAGCTGGCCATGGAAACCGCCACCGCCGTGCTGTTTCTGGAGGCCTCGCTGGAGGACTTCCAGCCCGGCGACGCCACCTTCGCGGCGCGCCTGCAGCAGCTGGCCGAGCGCCTGGACGCCGTGCGCGGTGGCGCCGCCGCGCCACCGCTCGAGCCCTGGATGGAGCAGCTCTACCGCAGCGTCAGCGACCGCCAAACCATGGGTACCGTGGTCGGCGAGCTGCGCGCCACGCTGGGCGAGGTCGAGCAGCACCTGGACCAGTTCTTCCGCAACCCGGCCGACAAGAGCGTGCTCGGGCCGGTGCCCGGCCTGATGCTGCAGATGCGCGGCGTGCTGTCGGTGCTGGGCCTGGATCAGGCGGCACAGGCCGTCGGCCGCCTGCGCGAGACGGTGGACCAGTTGCTGGCCACCGAGCAGGCGCCCGAGGAGATTCAGGCCAGCGGCGTGTTCGAGAAGCTGGGCTACAGCCTGGGCGCGCTGGGCTTTCAGGTGGACATGCTGGGCTACCAGCCGGTGCTGGCGCGCAAGCTGTTCGTGTACGACGCCGAAACCGGCGAGCTGAAGCACGTGGCCGGCCGCGTGGCCCATGGCAAGTTGCCCATCGAAGAGCCGGCGCCCGGTACGGACGTGGATTTCGAGCTGGACTTCGGGCCCGAGCCCGAGGCCGAACCCCAGGTCGAAGCGGCGGCACCCGTCACCGCGCCCGGCCAGTTGCTGGACGACAGCCTGCCGGCGGAAACCATTCCCGGCCAGCTCGACCAGATCGCCGCCCGGGCGGCGTTGGACGACAAGCCGGCCCTGGCCGATGCCGCCCACCGCGCGACCCAAGCCGCGCGCCAGCAGGACGAGGCCGAACTCAGCGGCGCGCTGGAAGCGCTGCAGGCGGTGGCAGCGGCCCAGGTGCCGCAGCCGGAGCCGGCCACGCCGTCGGCGGACGCCGACGCGATCGAGGACGACGACCTGCTCGACATCTTTCTGGAAGAGGCGCGCGAGGTGGTGCAGACCGGCGGCGAGGCCGTCGAGGCCCTGGCTGCCACGCCTGGCGACATGGACCAGCAGACCACGCTGCGCCGCGCTTTCCACACCCTCAAGGGCAGCTCGCGCATGGTCGGCCTGGCCGAGTTCGGCGAGGCCGCCTGGTCCATGGAGCAGTTGCTCAACGCCTGGCTGTCCGAGCAGAAGCCGGTGTCGGAGGACTTGCGCAGCCTGGCGGGCGAAGCCTTGCAAGGCTTTGGCGCCTGGGTGGAAGACATTGCCGCCCGGCGCGACGCGGGCTGGAGCCGCGCGCCGTTCAGCGCCGCGGCCGATGCCCTGCGGCTGGAAGGCCGGCGCATCCCGCTCGATCTGGCACCGGCTGCGGCCGAGGCGCCCCTGCAGGACGCGCCCACCGTCACCGTGCAGGACATGGAAGGGCTGGCCTTGTCAGCGCCGACCGACGAGGCGCCGGTGGACGATGACACCATGGACCCGCCGGCCCTGGCCTCGCTGGCGGGGTTGGAGTTGCCCGACCTCGAACTGGAGGGCAGTCGCCTCGAGATCGACGCGTCCGTGCCGGCAGCGCCGTCGCCGAGCACGGCCGAGGCCGTGGACACGCTGGAGTTCGAGCTGCTGCCCGACGCCGGCGAGGCGTCGCCGGCGCTCGATGGGGCGGAGGCCGCAGAAGCCGATCCGGCAACGGCCGAAGACGCCGTCTGGGATGGCCCGGTGGAGCATGTCGACGCCGTGGACCTGACGCTGCCGCCTGAAGACGACGCCGGGCAGGACAGCGGCGCGGACGAACTGGCGGCGTTCGACGCCACCCTGACTGCGCCGGCCGAGGCCATCGAAACGCTCGAAGCGGTCGAGGCCCCCGAGATCACGGACCCGCTGCTGGCACTGGAGCTGCCCGAGCTGGACTTCACCGCCGCCGAGGCGCCGCCGGCCGACGCCGTGGTGGTGCAGGTCACGGATGCAGCCGGCGAAGCGCTGGCAGACGCTAGCGCAGCCGCACCCACGGCGGACCCCGCGCCGGCCGATGGCGCGGCGGACGCCGAGGCGCTGCCACTGGAGCTGGGCGAGCTGGACTTCGCCACGGCGCAGGTCCCGGCCGATGCGGAGGGGGAGGCCGATCCAGCCGCCGCCGATCAGGCCGACGCATCGAGCGAGGGCGAAGAAGTCCATGCCGTGGACGACCCGACCGCCGCAGAAGCCGGCCTGTCTGCCGCCGCCGACGACATGACCAAGCAGATCGGCGATCTGCGCATCAGCACGCCGCTCTACAACGTGTACCTGAACGAGGCCGACGAATGGTCGCGCCAGCTGGTCACCGAGCTGTCCGAATGGGCGCTGGAGCTGGACCGCCCGGTGCCCGAACTGGCGATTGCCCGCGCCCACTCGCTGGCCGGCGCCTCGGCCACCGTGGGCTTCACGGCCCTGTCCGAGCTGGCGCGCGCCGTCGAGCACGCCCTGCTGCGCCTGCACGAGCAGCCGCACGGCACCGCCGAGCAGGCCCGGGTGCTGGGCGAGGCGTCGGAGGACATCCGCCGCGTGCTGCACCAGTTTGCCGTCGGCGAGCTGAAGGCGCCCAGCGCCAGCCTGCTGGCGGCGGTGAATGCGCTCGAGCCCACCGAGGGCGAGGCGCCGGTGGTGGTCGCAGACGCAGACACGGAAACGGGCGCGGATACGGAGGCCGGTGATGCCGAGGCGGGCACCTCCGCCTCGCTGGGCATGGCCCAGGCGCTGCCGTCGGTGGCGGCGCCGCCCACGCCCACCGTCACCGTCACCGATGTGGCCCGCCCGCGACTGGGCGACGACATCGACGTGCAGGACGCGGTGGACCCGGACCTGTTCCCGATCTTCGAGGAAGAGGCCGAGGAGCTGCTGCCGCGCCTGAGCGCGGCGCTGCGCCAATGGGCGGGCCACCCCCGCGACCACGAGGCCCGCAGCCAGGTGCTGCGCACGCTGCACACGCTGAAGGGCAGTGCGCGCCTGGCCGGCGCGCTGCGCCTGGGCGAGATGGCGCACCGCACCGAGTCCGCCATCGAAACCATCGGCACCGAGAACATCGGCAGCCAGGACGTCGAGCCGCTGCTTGACCACCTGGACGAACTGCTGGCCGCGTTCCGCCGTCTGCAGACGGGCGAGCCGGCGGT
>JAEXBL010000045.1 GCA_023394015.1 Pseudomonadota bacterium
CCACCCCCTCCCCCATGCAAACACAAGTCAACGCAGGCGCCGCGCTTTGGCCGGCCTGCCTCGAGGTGCTGGCCCAGGAGTTGCCCGAGCAGCAGTTCAACACCTGGATCCGCCCCTTGAGCGCCCAGCTGGCCAGCGACCAGTCCAAGCTCACGCTGTTCGTGGGCAACCGCTTCAAGCTGGACTGGGTGCGCGCCCAGTACGCTGCCCGCATCGGCGGCATCCTGGAGTCGCTGCACGGGCAACCCATCAACGTGGAGTTGGCGCTTGCTCCGCGTGCAGCGCCCGTCAGGCCATCATCTCCTGTGGTCGATCGTCCCGTCGATCATGGCATGCCGCCGGCCGTGCAGCCCAGCGCACCGGCCGAATCCGCCGCCGAGGAAGCCCCCGGCAGCAGCGGCTTTCGCAGCCGGCTGAACACCGCCCTGACCTTCGACACCCTGGTCGAAGGCACGGCCAACCGCATGGCGCGGGCGGCGGCGCTGCACGTGGCGGGCGCGCCGGGGCAGCTGTACAACCCGCTCTTCATCTACGGCGGCGTGGGCCTGGGCAAGACGCACCTGATGCACGCGGTGGGCAACCGGCTGCTGCAGGACCGGCCGCAGGCCAAAGTTCTCTACATCCATGCCGAGCAGTTCGTCTCGGATGTGGTCAAGGCCTACCAGCGCAAGACCTTCGACCAGTTCAAGGACCGCTACCACTCGCTCGATCTGCTGCTGATCGACGACGTGCAGTTCTTCGCTAACAAGGACCGCACGCAGGAGGAATTCTTCAACGCCTTCGAGGCCCTGCTGGCCAAGAAGAGCCACATCGTGATGACCAGCGACACCTACCCCAAGGGCCTGGCCGACATCCACGAGCGGCTGGTGTCGCGCTTCGACTCGGGCCTGACGGTGGCGCTGGAGCCGCCCGAGCTGGAGATGCGCGTGGCCATCCTGATCAGCAAGGCCGCCGCCGAAGGCACCGAGATGCCCGAGGAGGTGGCGTTCTTCGTCGCCAAGAACGTGCGCTCCAACGTGCGCGAGCTGGAGGGCGCGCTGCGCAAGATCCTGGCCTATTCGCGCTTCAACCAGAAGGAAATCTCCATCGCCCTGGCGCGCGAGGCGCTGCGCGATTTGCTGTCGATCCAGAACCGGCAGATCAGCGTCGAGAACATCCAGAAGACCGTGGCCGACTACTACAAGATCAAGGTCTCGGACATGTACAGCAAGAAGCGTCCGGCCAGCATTGCCCGGCCGCGCCAGATCGCCATGTACCTGGCCAAGGAGTTGACGCAGAAAAGCCTGCCCGAGATCGGCGAGCTGTTCGGCGGGCGCGACCACACCACGGTGCTGCACGCGGTGCGCAAGATCGCCGGCGAGCGCCAGCAGCTGACCGAGCTGAACCAGCAACTGCACGTGCTGGAGCAGACGCTGAAAGGATGACCCCGCCAGCCGCCCGTTGGAGGCCGAAAGGCCACCAAAACCGGCGACAATACGGGGTTGCCCGCCACCTGGCCCTGTCTGCGGTTTGGGGCGTCACGCGGCGCGGCCTCCCAGCGCCTGTCATGACGAGGATTTAGAGGAAGCCATGATCGTTCTGAAGACCACCCAAAACCAGTTGCTCGGCGCGCTGCAGTCGGTTGCCGGCATCGTCGAGCGGCGCCACACGCTGCCGGTGCTGGCCAACGTGCTGCTGCGCAAGAGCGGCGACACGGTGCAGCTCACCACCAGCGACCTCGAGATCCAGATCCGCACCACGGCCGAACTGGGCGGCGACGGCGGCAACCTGGCCACCACGGTGGGCGCGCGCAAGCTGATCGACATCCTGCGCTCCATGCCCGCCGACCAGACGGTGAGCCTGGAGGCGCAGCAGAGCAAGCTGATCCTCAAGGGTGGCAAGTCGCGCTTCACGCTGCAGACGCTGCCGGCCGAGGACTTCCCGCTGGTGCAGGAGGCGCCGAGCTTCGGCCCGGCCTTCAAGGTGCCACAGAAGACGCTGAAGAACCTGCTCGACCAGGTGGCCTTCGCCATGGCGGTGCACGACATCCGCTACTACCTCAACGGCATCCTGTTCGTGGCCGAGGGCCGGCAGCTCAGCCTGGTCGCCACCGACGGCCACCGCCTGGCCTTTGCCAGCGCCACGCTGGACGTCGAGGTGCCCAAGCAGGAGGTGATCCTGCCGCGCAAGACGGTGATCGAGCTGCAGCGCCTGCTGTCGGACGCCGCCGTGCCCGAGGGGCAGGACGCGCCGATGATCGAGATGCAGTTCGCCGCCAACCAGGCCAAGTTCAGCTTCGGCGCCATGGAGTTCGTCACCAAGCTGGTCGAGGGCAAGTTCCCCGACTACAACCGCGTGATCCCCAAGAACCACAGCAACAGCGTCACCCTGGGCCGCGCGCCGCTGCTGGCCAGCCTGCAGCGCACCGCCATCCTGACCAGCGAGAAGTTCAAGGGCGTGCGCCTGAACTTCGAGCCCGGCCTGCTGCGCGTGACCTCCAACAACGCCGAGCAGGAAGAGGCCACCGACGAGCTGGACATCGACTACGGCGGCGACGCGATCGAGATCGGCTTCAACGTCACCTACCTGATCGACGCGCTGGCCAACATGAGCCAGCAGGAGATGGTGAAGATCGACCTGCAGGACGCCAACAGCTCGGCGCTGATCACCTTGCCCGACAACGCCAACTTCAAGTACGTGGTGATGCCCATGCGCATCTGATGCGCCAAGCCACCATTTGCTCCATTTTTGACAGCTGCTTGCACCCGGCACACCAGCGCCGGGGGCATTTCGATTTCAAAGCAGCGCAGCGGAAGATTTCATGACCGACGCCATCCAGCCCGAACCCCAGACCCCCGCAGCCGCCGGTGCCGGCTACGGCGAAGGCGCCATCCAGATCCTGGAAGGCCTGGAGGCGGTGCGCAAACGCCCGGGCATGTACATCGGCGACACCAGCGACGGCACCGGCCTGCACCACCTGGTGTTCGAGGTGGTCGACAACTCCATCGACGAGGCCCTGGCCGGCCACTGCGACGACATCGTCGTCACCATCCACTCCGACAACTCCCTCAGCGTGGTCGACAACGGCCGCGGCATCCCCACTGGCGTGAAGATGGACGACAAGCACGAGCCCCGGCGCTCGGCGGCCGAGATCGCCCTGACCGAGCTGCACGCCGGCGGCAAGTTCAACCAGAACAGCTACAAGGTCTCGGGTGGCCTGCACGGCGTGGGCGTGAGCTGCGTCAACGCGCTGTCGAGCAGCCTGCGCCTGACGGTGCGGCGCGACGGCCAAAAGCACGAGCTGGAGTTCAGCCGCGGGATCGTGCAGGACCGCCGGATCGAGCTGGTGGACGGCGTCGAGACCTCGCCCATGAAGGTGACCGGCGCCACCGACAAGCGCGGCACCGAGGTGCGTTTTCTGCCCGACACCGAGATCTTCAAGGAAAACAACGAGTTCCACTACGAGATCCTGGCCAAGCGCCTGCGCGAGCTGAGCTTTCTGAACCACGGCGTGCGCATCCGCCTGATCGACGAGCGCAGCGGCAAGGAGGACGACTTCTCCGGCGCCGGCGGCGTCAAGGGCTTCGTCGACTTCATCAACGGCGGCAAGCGCGTGCTGCACCCCAACGCCTTCCACGCCACCGGCAGCCGCCCGTCCGAAACCTACGGCGGCATCCCCGGCACCGAGATCGGCGTCGAGGTGGCCATGCAATGGAACGACGGCTACAACGAGCAGGTGCTGTGCTTCACCAACAACATCCCGCAGCGTGACGGCGGCACCCACCTGACCGGCCTGCGCGCCGCCATGACCCGCGTCATCAGCCGCTACATCGAGCAGAACGAGCTGGCCAAGAAGGCCAAGGTGGACGTGGCCGGCGACGACATGCGCGAGGGCCTGGTCTGCGTGCTCAGCGTGAAGGTGCCCGAGCCCAAGTTCAGCAGCCAGACCAAGGACAAGCTGGTCAGCTCGGAGGTGCGCGCGCCGGTCGAGGACATCGTCGCCAAGGCGCTGACCGACTACCTGGAGGAGCGTCCCAACGACGCCAAGATCATCTGCGGCAAGATCGTCGAGGCCGCCCGCGCGCGCGAGGCCGCCCGCAAGGCACGCGAGATGACGCGCCGCAAGGGCGTGCTCGACGGCTTCGGCCTGCCCGGCAAGCTGGCCGACTGCCAGGAGAAGGACCCCTCGCAAAGCGAGATCTACATCGTCGAGGGCGACTCCGCCGGCGGCAGCGCCAAGCAGGGGCGCGACCGCAAGTTCCAGGCCATCCTGCCGCTGCGCGGCAAGATCCTGAACGTGGAGCGCGCGCGCTACGAGAAGCTGCTGACCAGCAACGAAATCGTCACCCTCATCACCGCCCTGGGCACCGGCATCGGCCACACCGCCGCCGACTCGGGCAAGAGCGGCGCCGACGACTTCAACATCGACAAGCTGCGCTACCACCGCATCATCATCATGACCGACGCCGACGTGGACGGCGCCCACATCCGCACCCTGCTGCTCACCTTCTTCT
Organism: Pseudomonadota bacterium; assembly: GCA_023394015.1. GTDB lineage: Bacteria > Pseudomonadota > Gammaproteobacteria > Burkholderiales > Burkholderiaceae_C > Ottowia. Next base: position 4,494 of record JAEXBL010000045.1, read on the forward strand.
ACCGCCAGATGCCCGAGCTGGTCGAGCGCGGCCACATCTACATCGCCCAGCCGCCGCTGTACAAGGTCAAGGCCGGCAAGGAAGAGCTGTACCTGAAGGACGACGCCGCGCTCGACGCCTTCCTGATGCGCGTGGCCTTGCGCGACGCCGTGGTGCACACCGGCACCCCGGCCGACGGCTCGGCGCCGCAGCAGATCACCGGCGACACCCTGGCCGAGCTGGCGCGCAAGCACCAGTTGGCCGAAGCCGTCATCACCCGCCTGTCGCAGTTCATGGACGAGGAGGCGCTGCGCGCCATCGCCAGCGGCGTGACGCTCGACCTGGACAGCACCGAGGCCGCCGAAGCCAGCGCTGTGGCCCTGCAGCAGCACCTGGCCGAGATGCAGGCCAGCGGCACCGCCCCCGAGGTCGCCAGTGAATTCGACGCCCGCACCGACAAGCCCATGCTGCGCATCAGCCGCCACCACCACGGCAACATCCGCAGCAGCGTGCTGACGCAGGACTTCGTGCACGGCGCCGACTACGCCACCCTGCACGAGGCCGCGCAAACCTTCAGGGGCCTGCTCGGCGAGGGCGCCAGGGTCACCCGCGGCGAAGGCGAGCGCATGCGCGAGCAGGCCATCGGCAGCTTCCGCGACGCCATGCGCTGGCTCATCAGCGAAGCCGAGCGCACCACCACGCGCCAGCGCTACAAGGGCCTGGGCGAGATGAACCCCGAGCAGCTGTGGGAAACCACCATGGACCCCGCCGTGCGCCGCCTGCTGCGCGTGCAGATCGACGACGCCATCGAGGCCGACCGGGTGTTCACCACCCTGATGGGCGACGAGGTCGAGCCGCGCCGCCAGTTCATCGAAACCAATGCGCTGCGGGCGGTGAACATCGACGCCTGAGCGGCGCCGGCGAGCGCCCTCCGGCATGCGCATCGTCCGCTTCCCGCTCAATGCCCACGGCCGCGATTTCGCGGTGGGCGATATCCATGGCGCCTTTGCGGCGCTGGAAGCGGCCCTGACCGCCATCGGTTTCGACCGCCGCCGCGACCGGCTGTTCTCGGTCGGCGACCTGGTCGACCGCGGCCCCGCCTCGCACACCGTCACCGACTGGCTCGACCAGCCCTGGTTTCACGCCGTCTGCGGCAACCACGACTTCATGACCTGGCGCAGCGCGCTGGGCCAGCCGTTCGAGCCGGTCGACCACCTGGCCCACGGCGGCCAGTGGCTGGCGCAGCTGCCGCCGCCCGAGCAGCGGCGCATCGGCCAGCGCCTGGCCGCCCTGCCCATGGCCATGGAGGTGGAAACGCCGGCCGGCCTGGTCGGCATCGTGCACGCCGACTTTCCGTCGGACGACTGGCAGGATCTGGCGCACATCGACTGGTCGCAGTTGGACCGCATGGGCTCCGTCGCCGGCCAATGCCTGTGGTCCACCGACCGCTACCGCCTGCGCTACGCCGGCCCGGTGGCCCACATCCGCGCCGTGGTGCACGGGCACCAGCGCGTTCCGGTGGCGCAGGTGCTGGGCAATGTGCACTTCATCGAGACCTGTGGCTGGCAGCCGGCGGGCCACTTCACGTTTCTGGAGCTGCAAAGCCTGCAGCCCCGCACCGGGCCGGGCGGGCGCCTGGCTGCGCCCCCGCGCCCGCGCTACCGCTAGGGTGCAGCGGGGTCAGGCGGCGTCTGCCGGCCGCGCAGCACCGCCATCGCCAGGCACAAGTCCTGCCACGCCTTGGCCTTCTCGGGCAGGGCGCGCAGCAGGTAGGCGGGGTGGTAGGTGACGACGACGGGCACGCCTTCGTAAGCATGCACGCGCCCGCGCAGGCGGCCGATGGGCTCGGTGGTCTGCAGCAGGGACTGCACCGCAAAGCGGCCCATGGCGAGGATGATCCTGGGCTGCACCAACGCGACCTGGCGGCGCAGGTAGGGCTCGCACTGGGCGATTTCCTGCGGCTGCGGGTTGCGGTTGCCGGGCGGGCGGCACTTGAGCACGTTGGCGATGTAGACGCCGCTTTGCTTCGGGCCTTTCGGGTCGCCGGCGGCATCCGCGCCGACAGCCGCCATGTCCATGGCCTCATCGGCCCGGCGCGACACGCCGATGGCGGCCAGCATGGCGTCGAGCAGCTTGCCGGCCTGGCCCACGAAGGGCTGGCCCTGGCGGTCCTCGTTCTCGCCGGGCGCTTCGCCAATGACCATCCAGTCGGCCGTGCGAGCGCCGACGCCGAACACGGTTTGCGCGCGGCCGGCGCACAGGCCGCAGGCGCGGCAGCCGGCGACCGCGGCTTCGAGC